>JAFDCJ010000163.1 GCA_019312835.1 Deltaproteobacteria bacterium | reverse complement strand
TCGGACGTGGCGCCCGTAAACGCCCCTCGCCGGTAACCGAAAAATTCGCTTTCGAGCAAACCTTCCGGTGTCGCCCCGCAGTTGATTTGAATAAACGGCTGTTCTTTGCGGCTGGAAGCTTTATGAATGGCCCGGGCAATCAAACCTTTGCCGGTGCCCGTTTCCCCGTTTAGCATGATGGTGGTATCGCTGTCGGCAACTTTTTCAACGATTCTGAATATTTTCTGCATGGCGCTGCCATGACCGATGATGTCCTTGAATATAACGCGCGCTTGGGTTTTGATGGGAATGATCTTGTTTTTGTACTGCAGATTTGAATCTGACATGTGAAAGACCTCGATGATCTTTAAATTGTCATAAAAAAATCAGATTTACCTCAGGGGCAGCCGGAATCTTGCACTATTCACCCAATAGTTATATACCCAGGATACGTGAAATCTGACATTCATACTAATGGGTTCGCTCAGGCCTAAAGTCAAGACAATCATACTAAAAATTCACAACTTTTCAATACTTTAAGCGTATTTGCCCAATTTTTACCTGATTTGAAAAAAACACTTAAAATTGCCGTACGGGACCTGGTGGCCCACGTATTGCGTTCCGGGGACCTGTCATTTGAATTTTTAGCATCGACCCGACCGGTGGACGCGATTCGAATCCATCAAAAAATTCAGCAATCGCGCCCGGAAAATTATAGTGCCGAAGTGACCGTTTCCCATCTCATAGAAACCGATTTGTGCCAGCTGACCATCAGCGGCCGGGTTGATGGAATCTATCGTGATGCCGACGGCGCGCTGATTGAAGAAATCAAAACCACCACCCGCAGTCTGGATGATTTTGAGGACCGCGCGGACCCGATCCACTGGGGTCAGGTGAAAGCCTATGCCTATATGGTTGCGCTGGATCAGGAGCTAAGCGCCCTGGACGCACAGTTGACATACTACCAGGTAGATACCGCCGAAATTCGCAGCTTCAAGAAACACTTTCGATTGTCGGAGCTGGAGACCTTTTTTCAGGACCTGGTGGACAACTATCTGCAGTGGGCGACAACCGTTGTCAACTGGGAAATTTTACGAGATGAATCCATTGCCAGGCTTGAATTCCCCTTTGGTGAATATCGCCCCGGCCAGCGTGAAATGGCGATCGGTGTTTATCGAACGATCAAACATAATGGTCAGCAGCTGATCCAGGCTGCCACCGGCATCGGCAAAACCATGGCGGCGCTGTTTCCGGCAGTCAAAGCCCTTGGTGAAGACCTGACGTCCAAAATATTTTTTCTGACCGCCCGCACCACCGGACGTTTTGCAGCCGAATACGCCCTGGATGAATTGCGCAGTGCCGGGCTTAAGCTCAAATCATTGACCATTACCGCCAAGGACAAAACCTGTTTCAATCCCGAAAGTGCCTGCAGCCCCGAAGAATGTGAATTTGCACGCGGGCATTATGACCGGGTCAATGGCGCCCTGAACGACATCTTCGACCAGCAGGCTTTCACCCGGCCAGCTGTGGAGCAGACCGCCAGGGATCACCGGGTCTGCCCCTTTGAATTGGCCCTTGAACTGTCGCTGTGGGCCGATTGCGTCATCTGCGATTACAATTATGCCTTTGATCCGCGCGTGTATCTGCGTCGCTTTTTTCTGGAAGAAAATGGTGACTACACTTTCTTAATCGACGAGGCGCATAATCTGGTCGATCGATCCCGGGAAATGTTTTCAGCCGCCTTCCACAAGCAGCCGCTGTTGGATGTCCGTCGCGCCCTGCGACATGACCAGCCTCACATCTTCAAAAGCCTTGGTAAAATTAATGCCTGGATGGTCAAGGCCCGCAAAAAATGTGACGCCTCCGGGCCGACCCTCCATGAAAAAGAGCCCCCGGAGGACCTGTTCCCTTTGCTGCGCGGTTTTCTGAGGATCACCGAACGGTGGCTGGCGCGCAACTTTAAAACGCCGTATCGCGATCGGCTGCTGGATCTGTTTTTTGCCACGTCCGGCTTTATCAGAGTGGCGGAGCATTATGACGACAGCTATGTCACCTGTTTTGAAAAAATAAAAAAAGATGTGAAGCTCAAATTGTTTTGTATCGACCCTTCAATCCAGCTCGGCAGCGCCCTGAAACGCAGCAAGGCCGCCGTTTTTTTCTCGGCTACCATGTCTCCGATGGGATATTTTAAAAATATTCTGGGCTGTGATGAAAACGCCGCCGGCTTGATTTTACCTTCGCCCTTTCCCGTCGAAAACCTCAAACTTTTTGTCTACGACCGGATATCAACCCTCTATCGACAGCGGGCCAGCACCAAACAGCAGGTGGCACAGGCCATCGCAAGTCTGATCCGTCAAAAAACAGGCAACTATCTGATCTTCTTTCCGTCCTATGAATATATGATGATGGTATTAAATGCATTTCAAACCGAGACCCCGGATGGCGAAGTGATCGTTCAGGCTCCCGGCATGGGTGAAACCGAGCGGGAAGAATTTCTGGGCCGCTTTGGCCAGGAAAATTCGCGGTCCCTGATCGGGTTTGCCGTCATGGGCGGTATATTCGGCGAGGGTATTGACCTGGTGGGCGACCGGCTTTGCGGTGCGGTGGTGGTGGGCGTCGGACTTCCCGGAATTTCACAGGAAAATGAACTGATCCGGGATTATTTTGCCACCCATCACAATGCCGGCTTTGAGTATGCCTACCAGTATCCGGGTATTAACCGGGTGCTTCAGGCCGCCGGCCGCGTCATCCGCACCGAAAGCGATCGGGGGGTCGTTCTGCTCATCGACCAGCGCTACGGCACCCACCGCTACCGGTCGCTTTTACCCGCCGAATGGCACCCCGTCAAAATGCACAATGAGCAACAGCTAACCGAAGCTCTGCAAAAATTTTGGCATCGGTAGTGGTTAACGAATGGATTTGTCTATTGAGCAGAGATCGAGAACCCCCCGACAGTCCTATCAGAGCTCTAACCTAAAGTCTCGCTGTGAGCGAGACGCTCCTCAGGCCCTGCAGGGCCGATTCTCAATTTAAACGCGATCAGCGTTTATACCTTCCCATCAACTGTCCCTCGGTCAGGATATGCCCCTGCATGGCCGCTTCAACCTGAGCCTTGGTGGCACCGCTTTCAAGATCAAGATCGATATCCAGGGCATACAGCTTAAAAAAATACCGGTGAGTGCCGCCGGGGGGGCAGGGTCCACCATAGCCGAGCCTTCCGAAATCGTTGGTCCCGTGCCTGGCGCCATTGCCCAGGACGGCGTCCGGGGCGACGTTTGCCGGCAGGCCGGTTTCCCCGGCCGGAATGTTAAACAGCACCCAGTGCACCCAGGTGCCCACCGGGGCATCCGGATCGTCACAGATCAGCGCAAGGATTCTGGCATCCCCGGGGACATTGGTCCACGCCAGGTCCGGGGAGACATCCGGGCCGTCACAGGTATTGTGCACGGGTATCAGCCCGCCTTCGGAAAATGCCGTACTCGTGATTTGAAGGGTCATTTTGGCCTCCTATGAAGAAAGTTCGCTTTTGACGAAAAACGGCCACATCCGGATTCAAGCCTTCTCTTCAGGCTTCAACCCAGGAGCTTTTAGCTGCCAGCTTGCTGGTGGGAGCGGCTCCCAGCCCCGAATCGGTTTCTCCGCTGCTGCGGATCGCGACTGGAAGCCGCCCCCACAATCACTAATCTTCTTATGGATCTTTTAATTGGCAATTGCAACCATCATTGTGTCTCGGGAGTCTTCCTGGCGAGCTTGATGCAGATCAGATTGACAGCCAGGGTATATGTCCATATAATTAAGTATCAGTTCGGGCTGCGAGTTGCGAGGCACGCGTTGAGGGTCGGATTGTCCGAGACAGAAGCATATGCACGCTGCAAATTGTAATCTGACACCTGAAACCTTGGGTTAACAGGTATGGAAGTTTACAATTACAGGAATACCAAGATGAAATATATTATCGCAACATCAATTGTATTGTTGAGCCTGTGTATCGCTTCACTGCCAGGCGCTCAAAAGCTCTACACCTGGACGGATGAAAACGGGGTCTTGCATATAACCGATCAACCGCCGCCTCAAAAAGCTCAGATTGAAGATGTGATGACCTACAAAGAGCGAACCCCCGAGGAACTGGAAGCCGTCCAGCGGCGCAAAGACCAATTGCGCCGAAAACTGGACCAGGATCTTCAACTCGAAAAAGCGCGGGAGGATCGACAAGCGGCACAGGAAGCAGCCGCAGACGCGCAAGCGGCCGAGGAACAGGCGGATAAAGAATACGAGGAAAACAAGGCCTATATCGATAAGCTCAGTAACCGGAAGTGGAAACGAAAAAAATTCCGCAAAAAGATTGACCGTCTCAAAAAAGAAACCGAAGAATCTTACGCCGAAGCCCAAAATGCCGCTGAACGGGCCGAAGAGGCCCAAAAAAAGGCCGTGGAAGCTGAAGCGTCTCAATAGAATTTGATATTTTGAATGTTGGCAGGCGGCTTTTTTAAAGAAAATTACCTCATTGAAAAACCAGTGCCGGTGCCGTCTTAATGTTTCAGCATTCTGAATTTTTAAGACTTACCGCCCTCAAACTTATCATTCCAGTTTATCACAGCGTCATTCTTCTTGCATAAATCTCAAATCCCAGATCCAATATCCGCTTGACACGGCCGCCATCAATTTTTATGTTTGCGTTTATTTAGAATTACGTTTTAAGGAATTGTTATGAACATCTATCGCAACTGGTTTCTGGCCAGCCGTCCCTGGTCTTTTAGCATGACCGCCATTTCCGTAAGCGTCGGTGGGGCCCTGGCGGCCGTGTATGGTGATTTTTCCTGGTTCCTATACCTGGTAACCCTGGTCGCCACCGTCTTTCTGCACGCCGCCACCAACCTGATCAATGATTATTATGATGTCAAAAGCGGTGTCGATACCCGGGAAGTGGCCACCGCCCAGTACCGGCCCCACCCGTTGGTGGAAGGCAAGCTGCAAGCCCGACATGTGCTTTTCGTTTCCTATGTTCTCTACGGCCTGTCCAGCCTAATCGGCATTTACCTGGCGGCAGCCCGCGGCTGGGAGCTGATGTGGATAGGGGTCATCGGGGCGTTTGCCAGCCTGACCTATACGGCACCGCCGCTGAAATACAAATACAGCGCCCTGGGTGAAATCTCGGTCTTTTTAATGTGGGGGCCGTTGATGGTAGCAGGCTCCTTTTTCG
>JAFDCJ010000162.1 GCA_019312835.1 Deltaproteobacteria bacterium | reverse complement strand
CGGAAGGTTATAGATCATGGATTTGCCGCTGGCCGTCGGCGTGGCCACGATAACATCCTGACCGTTGCGAATCTGATGGATGGCCTGTTCCTGGTGCCGGTACAGATTCACGATTCCAGCGGCACGCAAGGCCTGTTGGACTGCCGGCGAGCAGCGCAGGATTGATTCAGACCAGCAGACCGGGGTTTGCTCCAAAATGGTTCGATAGGCGACCTGAGGGCCCAGACGCTTGGAGTTGACAAGGGAGGTGATGTACTCGCCAATGTCGGACTTAAAAGCTCGCTGATGGCTCATTGGGTGGCTATTATTGATATGGGTTTCAGGTGTCGGGTTTCAGGATAACCAGGATCAACGGAAAAACCGAAAGGATTGCAAATTGCAATGAGGGGTATTCGTGAACCTATGATAGTGAATCCTTCGGCGTTCAGGGCGACTGATATTGATTAAAAGATTTATGATGCCGCGTTTAATCCCTGGCAACCGACACCTGAACACGATTATTCCTTAACCCTTTCCACATACTCTCCGGTGCGGGTATCGATTTTAAGCCGATCGCCTGCTTCGATAAAAGGCGGCACCTGTAACACATAGCCCGTTTCCAGGGTTGCGGGCTTAGAATCGCCGGAGGCTGTATCACCTTTAACCCAAGGATCGGTATTTTCGACCCTTAGGTTAATAAAAATTGGCAGGGAGATTCCAATGGGCGTGCCTTCGAACAGCAATATATTACAAATCGTATTTTCTTTCAGGAAATTAATGGTGTCACCAACCTGCTCGGCGGTCAAAAACTCCTGCTCGTAGGTGGCTGTATTCATAAAGCAATACTGCTCGCCGTCTGAATATAAATATTCCATCTCCAGCTCATCCAGGTCCGGTTGTTTAAACTTTTCACTGGACCGGAAGGTTTTGTCGAATTGGACACCGGTGACCATGTTTTTTAATCGGCATTTATACAGCGCCTGGCCCTTGCCGGGTTTGCTAAACTCGAACTGCACAATGAGATAGGGCTCACCATCCAGCTCTATTTTAGCGCCTTTGCGTAGATCGCCACTTTCAATCATATTTCCAATCTCCTTATTTCCATCAGGGCACCGTTTTGGTTCCCGCCGGTCATTGGGAACGATGGGCCTGCGGCAGGTTTCAATGGTTTGGTGTTCCGCTGGAGCCGCTCAACCCCCTGATGTTTTTTCAACTTCTCGAACCGCTTCAACCAGTTGCTTCACTTTTTGAATGTCTTTTTTAAAACGAATCGGCGCACCCTTTTCGTCGAGGACGTTGGTTTGGGTGCAGCTATCGATGCCTGCCGGCCGAGTCTTCAGAATGCCCGCGGTCACGTTATCGGGTGAAATACCGCCGGCCAGTATGACCGGCAGGCTGCTCGCATCGACCAACTCAGCGGCGGTGTTCCAGCAGCACGTCTGTCCGGTTATACCCACAAAGCCAGAAACCGGTTGAGCGTCAGCATCCGTATCCGGATTGCCGGCGAGCAGGGTATCGGTCAGAAAATAGTCACTGGCCGGCTCGAATAATTTCGCCAATTCGAGGGTCGGTACCAGGTGGCTCCTGCCGGGTGGTGCAATTGGAATGGAGCGCATAATCAGTATTTGGGGAAACCGTTTCTTCACATCTTCCTGCAAGCGGCATAGGTTTTCACAGTAATTCCAAACATCCGTCTGATCCGTCAAGGCTTCGCAGAAATGGACAATGTCCGGTTGATAATAGTCCAGGGTGCGCTGAACTGAATCCAGAGAATTGTACAACGGTATCAAACTGCTTTTGGCCCTTGAAACGCGAACTAAATCGATCGTTGCCCTCAGACTGGGTATTTTCCAGTCAGCTTCGGACAGGACAACGCTGCCGATGTGGTCAACGCCGATTTCGATCAGCGCTTGCGCTTCATCGAGATTCTGGACCTCATAAATCTGTATGATTATTTTTTTCATTGTCACCGAATCGGTGATGGGAAATTATTTGTAAGCATTAGGTGCCCGGAACGATTTTTAACAAATCAACCGATTCCCAAAAATGCGGTTGACATTTGCAGCCGTCTCTAACATATTCAGCCTGTTTTCGCAAACCGTTTACCTGTATTGCCGGAATTTAACAACCAACATAAGTCTCGATGGTTCCAGCCTGAAGGTTCATGAAAATTGAATCGTGGGTGGTATTTAGTGTTTGGTGTTTAGTGTTTGGTATTTAGTGTTTAGTGTTTAGTGTTTGGTGTTTGGTAAGGACCTTATGAAATTCCGCTGATGAGACTAAATACCAAACACCAAATACCAAACACACTTTAATAGCAATTTTGATCCTTTAAGGGGCAAACAATTTTCAAACATGAATTAAACCAAAGATTGAGAAAAAAATGATTCTAATCATCGATTTTGGCTCTCAGTACAATCAGTTAATCGCACGCAGAGTCCGCGAGCTGCACGTGTACTGTCAAATCGAGCCGCCCGGTATTTCAGCTGATAGGGTGAAGGCCCTGAGCCCGGAGGGCATCATCCTGTCCGGCGGACCCGCAAGCATCTATGAAAAAAACAGCCCCAAAACCGACCCGGCTATTTTTGACCTCGGCATACCGGTGCTGGGGATTTGTTACGGCATGCAGTTTATGATCGCCGCCCTGGGTGGGACCGTGCAAAAAGCCGGCAAACGCGAATATGGTTTCGCCGAGCTTGAAATTAAACAAGCCGACGGTTTCTTTAAAGGGGTAAAGAAAAACAGCACCTGCTGGATGAGCCATGGGGATTCTATCACTAAAATGCCCACCGGTTTCAAAACGACGGCTTCCACCGCCAACACCCGGTTCGCAGCAGCCGCTTACCCGAAAAAAAAGCTTTTTGGCGTCCAGTTTCATCCCGAAGTCGTTCACACCGAGATGGGCAAGAAGATGTTGCGCAATTTTCTGTATAATGTATGCGGCTGCAAACGTTCCTGGACCATGCAGTCATTCGCTAAAGATTCCATTGAGAATATCCGGGAACAAGTGGGGGACAGAAAAGTCATTCTGGGCTTAAGCGGCGGGGTGGATTCATCGGTTGCAGCCGTGCTCATCCACAAGAGCATCGGCAAAAAACTGACCTGTATTTTTGTCGACAACGGCGTTTTGCGGAAAAACGAGGCTGAAAAGCTCAGGGTGACCCTCAAACGCCACTTGAAAATCAATATCCGGTTCGTAAATGCCCGGGGCCAATTTTTAAAAGCCCTGGCGGGGGTTACCGACCCGGAGAAAAAGCGCAAAATCATCGGGCGCATCTTTATGCAGGTCTTCGAGACCGAAGCCCAAAAGATTAGAGGCGCCGATTTTTTAGCCCAGGGAACCCTGTATCCGGATGTTATCGAATCCGTATCGGCCTTTGGCGGCCCGACCTCCGTCATCAAGTCCCACCACAATGTCGGCGGGCTGCCCAAAAAGATGAAACTCAAGCTTATCGAACCCTTAAAGTATCTGTTTAAGGATGAGGTCCGTCTGCTGGGCAAGGCCTTGGGGTTACCCGAAGATTTAATTTGGCGTCAGCCCTTCCCCGGACCGGGTCTGGCCATTAGGATCATCGGTGAAATCACTTCCCGGCGCCTGAGCATATTGCGCAATGTGGATGAACTTCTGCTTGAAGAGATTAAAAAGGCCGGATACTATAAAAAACTGTGGCAGTCGTTTGCCGTCCTGCTGCCGATTAAAAGCGTGGGTGTCATGGGCGATCAACGCACCTATGAAAATATCGTGGCAATTCGAGCCGTCACCAGCAAAGATGCCATGACGGCCGACTGGGCCAGGCTGCCGCACAAATTTTTAGGACGGATTTCAAACCGAATCATCAATGAAGTCAAAGGTGTTAACCGGGTGGTCTACGACATCAGTTCAAAACCACCCAGCACGATTGAATGGGAATAAAGAACCATGGCTGATGAGACCCCCCCTGAATTTAAATTTAATGCGGACGATCAGGACCCCGAAACCTTTTATCAGGAGGAGATTAAAGATCTGCGCGTCGAAAAATTAAGCCAGCGGATTACGCTCTTAACAATTCTCTTGCCGATTCTGATCGGTATCGCCATATTTTTTGCTTATCGCGATCTCACCGGTCGGGTAAACCAGACCCAGGATACCGGTTCCATGGAAGTGCAAAGAATCTCACGGCAGCTTGCGGAGATCTCCAAGGAGTTCAATGACAAATTGATCACCTTTTCGACAACGCTGTCTTCCCAGGACAGACAATTCGACACAACGGTTTCGGAGAAACTGGCCGCCGTAAACGAGAATGTCGCGGCCTTAAACAAGAATATGAAATCCCTGAACGAAAATTTGGACCGCACACAGAGCACCGTCAAGAACCTGGCGGCCGCCAAGGCAGACAAAAAAAGCCAGGAGGCCGCCTTTTCAAAGGTCAATGGATCACTAACATCCCTTGAAAACCAACTAAAATCCCTGGTAAACCTTCGACAAGAATTGACGGCCGTATCTGCCGGTATAAAAAAACTGGAAAGTGACCTGAACCAGAAAATTACAGTGGTAACGACGGCAACCGAGCAATCCAAACAGGACTACAGCCAGCTTCAAACATCGCTGTCCGGTCTGTCAGAAAAGATGGTCGATAAAGACACGTTTGAACTGGAGGTTTTCAAGCTCCGGAAAAATTACCAAAACCGCGTTGCCCTGGAAATCATTGAAATTAATCGGAAGTTGGCCGGGATAGAAAAGACAATCGATAGCATTCAAAAAAATTTCAGATCACAAAAACGGTCGATGAAATCGATGTCTAAAAAGCCCTCCCCTGAAACGCCCTCCGGCACGGGCGAAACCTCAGCAACCCGTTCGGATGCTATCGACGAGCAGGAACTCCCCGAGTAGTCTGTGACCGTCTGTATTTGAAGACTTGCCGGGGGATAAATTTTTTGTGGAATTATGCCGACCATGGATAAAGATCAACTACGCCAAGTTCTACAAGCGGTTGCCGAAGGCAGGACCGACGCGACCGAAGCCGCAAAACGTCTTGAGCACTTGGCCTACGAAGACATCACCTATGCGCACATCGATCATCACCGCTCCCTGCGCAAGGGGTTTCCCGAAGTCATTTTTGGAGAAGGCAAAACCGCCGAGCAAATTGCAGGCATCATGGACAAGATGAAAGACCAGGAGAATATAATTCTGGTTACCCGCATCGACGCTCAAAAGGCAGAGGTGGTTTTGTCGCACTTTCCCGGAGCCGTTTATCATGCCGATGCCCGGATGGTGGTGCTGAAAATTCGCCCGGTCGTCAACCGGGGACGTGGCCCCATCTTAATTATCTCAGCCGGCACGTCGGATATTCCGGTCGCCAAAGAAGCTTATTTGACGGCCGAGGCCATGGGGAATACGGTTGAAACGATATTTGACGTAGGGGTTTCCGGTATTCATCGGTTGCTGAATCACCACGAGGCGATTGATCAGGCCAATGTGTTGATCGTTGTGGCCGGAATGGAAGGCGCCCTTCCCAGCGTTGTGGCCGGAATGGTAGATCGGCCGGTTATCGCAGTTCCCACCAGTGTGGGGTATGGCGTCAATCTCGGTGGATTGACGGCCCTGTTTGCCATGCTCAACAGTTGCAGCTCCAATGTGGCGGTCGTCAATATCGATAACGGCTTTGGCGCCGGCTATATGGCATCCGCAATTAATCGGAAATGATCAAAACGAGACGACAGAGGCCTGATGACAGAAGACAGATGAGCAATCAGAATCTTCAAATCTGATTTTCTGCCGATTCATCTGACCTCTGTCTTCTGTCATCTGACATCTATACAGTTTGGGCATTTAGCACCAGATGCCACTGATATCGATGCTATCGCCAAAAAACAGGAGTGCCAAATTTAAGGATGGAAACCGACGAAGCCATAAAGGCGTTTGCGCAGAGTGAGAAACTCAAAAGTGCCCTTATCTGGGCCAGCCAGCTCGGTGAGGTGTATCAGGCGCTGGCCGAGACGGATAAGGCGGGAGCCGAAAAGATCCTCAGATCCATGGTCAGCATGATCGGCAATGAAGTCGGGATTGCCCGGAAAGCCGCCCCCCACGATGGCTGGCTGGCGGCTGAAAAGGATATTAATACCGCCCTGGTAATGCTGAATTCAGGCGTGGCGCATGAAGCCGGCTATCACCTGACCCAGGCGCTGAGCAAGGTCACCAACATCGGCCAGCAGTCCATGTCTCTATTGATAGAAAAAGGACTGCTTTAACCTGTTTGTTGGCTTTCCTTTAAATCCATCTTCATCTGCGTATCAACGAAGGGCCAAGCACCAAAATACAAATTTCAAATAATATCCCAATCTCAAATTCCAATGACCCTAAAGTTTTGAATTTTTTTATTGGAATTTGAATTTTTTTGGAATTTGGAATTTAAAGGATGCTATCCTGCAAAAGATTGCCGGAAGCTAAGTTTGGTTACAAAAATGAAGGATAAGATACGTGCTGTTCACTCATAGCACTTGTTTGCTTTTTTGATATTCAGCGCTGAAAATGACAGGGAAAAAGACAAAGTCATTTCCATATCCTCTTTTCTTTTCAGATCCTGCTCCGCCTCTTTGCGCTGCCATGCCTTTCTGGCAATTTCGTAAGATGAATAGCACTTGTTGACAGCACTCATGAAGCAGGGATTTTTCTTGCTATTTTGTTCCAGGAGGGAAATTTCGGCTTTGGCTGTATTCAACAATCGCTCAAACTGGTCAAAATCGATGTTTGATTCAACCCCGCGCTGGATTTCATCCAGGACAACCAGCACCTTGGCCTCCTCGGGGGTTATGCGGGGGCCGCAAGCGGAAATTAAGATAGAAAAAAAAATCAGCAATAGAACTGCTGTTGCTCTTTGCATACCGACATCCTTTCGACTGAGTGATCAGCACTTCCCGGCCTAATTCTCATTGCGAATTCGCCGCCGAATAGATCGCCTGCATTATCTGGAAACCTGCTATTAATATAGCTTAGGCCGGGCTTTTTAGCAAGACGAAAACCCTGTTCCGGTAGCGGCCCGACACTGGCAAAAGCGCCAGGCCGGCACAAATCTCCGTGCCCCAGCCCGCCAAGTCAGATTTAAGCCCGGAATTTCTGAGCGCAGGTATTAATGAACGATGTCATTCCAGATATCCTCAATGTCTTTCAGCGGCACACCGTCGACATCAAACAGGGGTTTGGTGGTTTCAGGCGTATACTCATCCAGCGCTGAATTAATTTGCGAGATCAGTTTGTCTACTTCCAGATCGTTTAACGTTTTGATCATCAACAAGTCATCCTGGGCCTGTTGAAGGTAAAAATTCAAGGTATCGTGACCATTTTGGAAATACATAATTTTTTCCGTCAAACACGCAGTGTAGCCCTGCAACAGCTGGATAAGCCTCAGGTTGTAATCAATTCTGGGTACCATAATGGCGGTGTGATAGGATTCGATCTCCAGCTGCTCTTTTTTTTGTCTGATTTCATTTTCAAGATTTTCGGCTTTGGCTTGCAGTTGTTTCTTTTTGTTTGTGGCCAAGGCTATTCTTTCAGACAGGCGATGCTGCAAAGATGAGATTTCGGCCATTTTGCGATTCAGTTCGGTTGTCTTGTAGCCGGTTGCCGATACAGTTCCGCCCAGAAAAAAAATGATGAGTCCAATGACAGCATAACCGTATTTTAGATTCTTCCCCATATCAGTTCCCTTTTGGCTTCCTCTCCTTTTTGAATAGGATGTTACCCACTGCGACGATATGATCAGACCGTGATTTACATCACCCGTTTCATTGCCTTTCTGACCTCGTCTGAAATAAACAACTTTCCCCCCATGGTTTCCCAGAGCGCGAGATATTTCAAGGCTTTGTCATCCGGTTTCGATTTTTCATGACCCAGCCCCATGAGTTCGAGCTGATTTCCCCGCCACTCCGTCAGGTACAATGCCAACTCCGGTGGCAATTCCGTCAAACCGTTGAGAGAAATCCAATTCCCCTCCCACTTAAATAGATATTTGGCCACTGCCGGGGAAAGTTTTTTAACGCCATTGAGGCAGATCCAGTTGCCTTTCCATTTAAATAGAAACTCAGCCTCTTTGGCATTCAGCTGTGTCAATCCGTTGAGGAACAGCTCGGAACCATCCATCCGGGCAAGACATTCGGCGGCCTGGGGAGTAATGGTGGTAAGTTGAGCAATACGGGTAAACTCCCCAGAACAGATTTCGCTGATGATGTGTTCATTCTGTTCTCCCACCGGCGCCTGTATATATTCAGACTGCTGATCGCGAATTTGACGCCAGGTCGTCTCAAGGGGAATTTGTTTCGCCGGTGGTGGATCAACGGCGAGTTTGTCTGCGCTCGGCTGGTACTTCTGAATGGCGGCGTTTAGATACCGCATGTGTCGGGCCAAGTCGACGCCGCCGGCGATGTCTGCCATATCAAGATCGATCAGGGTTTTGCGTTTCAGGAAAAGCAGCTCCTCACTGCCCTGGTGGGCCCACCGGTCGGGTTTTTCGAGCTCCTGAATATAAATCTGACGACGCTGAATCGTTCGAAGATTGAGTTCAATGCGTTTGTTTTGCAAGGCCTCTTCATACGAGGAAACAGGGGCCGTCTGAATTTCGAGATAAATTTGATCCTTTAATTCGGCAATTCCATTGCGGTAGTGCAGTTTCAAACGGTAAATCTCTTCACGTTTGGCAAGCAATTCATCCCTGAGTCGGCTGGCTTCCTCAAGCTTGGACCGGTACCGATCGTTTTCCCCGTGAGGTTGCTGTTGCGGCGCTTGAATTTGCGGTTGTTTGGCAGGCGCTTCAATTTTTGCTTGGCCCGGCTCAACCTGTTCAGACGCGCCCTTAAGGCCGAACAAGGCCGGCCGGCTGTAAATGACAGCACCTGCAACCATGAGGAGGATGAGGGTTGAGAGCACAATTTTTTTGGCGGCGGTCGCATCTTTAGGAGGCTTTTTTGCTTTGGGGTTTGGTACCGTGGGTTTCGGCAGTGCTTCGGTCTGTTTAACGCCCTTGGCAGCCTTTTTATCTGCTCGATCCTTGCCGATAGTTTCCTGCTTTTGCTCACCGTCATCAGCCTTGACGCTTGGCTGGGATTCAACATCGGCCCTGGCGTCGACTTCATCGTCGTCTAAATCGACCCAATCATTTTCATTGCCATCTTCCAGCGGCACTTTGGCAGACGCTCTCGCAGATGGCGCTTCGTCATCAGAAGATGTTGTTTCACGCTCTGGACCATTTCCCTGCTCTTTATCCGCTTTGCGGGCGATTGCTTCCATAGGGATTTCCCCTGTCTCAGAACCGGGCTCCCGGGGGTTTTCCGCCGGTGGCGTTTCACCAGCAGGGACCGCTGTGCCTTTCCCTGAACCATCCCCCTCATCGCTATCCGCATCAGAGGGGGTAGGTTCGACCGCCGCTGGTTTTTCGTCGGAATCTAACCCCTGGGGATCATCGGGTTCGGATAGGGCATCTGTTTTTTGATCCGTCTGGTCCAGATGAATTTCGGTTTCATCACCCTGCTCTTCTCGGGCATCCGCACCATCGCTGTCAGCTCGCGCATTCATCTCATCCAGCGGAATTTCCTGATCGGCGGCATCCTCATCGTCAGGCGCTACCGACCCATTTTCCTGCTGGTCATCGTCGGTTTCAGCCAATGAGCTTTTCAGCGGCTCAAGTGCGTCCCTTTCGTCCAATTCGGCTGCCTGCGCTTTGGTCGGATCGAATTGAGCACGGGGTTGTATTTCCGGGTTTGACGTTTCTGTGTTGGTATCCGTTCCCATTATTTCACCATGTTTCCGATGGTCGGGTTAAAAGGTTTGGGGCTTGACCCTCAGGCTTCGACCCCATCAGTTGGTGTCATCGTGGAGGCATCTTTATTCTCATATATTATCGGCCAATTCCGCCATTTCTTAAATCGGTTTGAGGCCCAAAACTCAAAAAAAAACGGCTTTTCCCCGAAAGCCGTCAGGCATGCGGTAAGGGGCGATAACAGGGCCGATTCGACCCACAGGTCGGCGGTGAAGGGAACAGCGTATGGCCTGCCCTCACTGGTAAGGTGCAGATCAGAGGTCGGAAGAATTCTGGAAACGCTATGTTTAGCTGGATTTTTTTAGTTCGTTGAGCAAATTATCGAGTGCCTGGTGATAAGCGTCATGATCTTTCCAGTTGCTGAAATCACAGATGTTGCGGGTTTTATTGATATACTCCGCCCAGGCCTGGTCGCTGTCAAGGACGGCATCGTCCACACGGATGGGCAGAAAGATGGGCTTTTTACGTTTATGTTCTTCTGAAAGGGCCGCATTTACCTCTTCTTCAACCCAATCACTTGAAATCGAATCTTCAGACAGAATCAATAAAATTTTATCACGCATGCGAATATAATGATAAATGGAATCCCAGGTTTTCTTGCCTATTTTCATATCCTCGGAGGCGAACCAGCAGCGAACGCCGTTGTTTTGCAGATCGGTATATAATTTTTCAGCGAATTCGAGATCTTTGCCGGAGTGACTGATGAAACAGCTCTGGTGCGAGAGTCCTTTTTCTGTCAGCAATGCCATGTTTTGAATAATATTATCGGGAACCCCCGCTTCACGCAGAAAGGTTTCAGGAATTTTTCCGTCCGATCGCATAATCGTATCTATCCCAATCGATGAGGGTCCATAATGCTGGGCGGCATAAAGTTCTTTGATCAGGGATAAATCCACGTCACCGAAATGGGTCCAGGCCAATAGGGCACCCTTTAAATTGCAATGGTGCAGATTGCTTTTGATAATGCTGGCTTTGATGAGATTGGCGTTGATGAGACTGGCTTCGCTTAGATTTGATTCGCTCAAATGGGCCCACCTGAGATCTGCCTGGGTAAGATCGGCCTGTCTGAGATCGGTTCCAATGAGGTACGCCCAACGAAAATCTGCTTTGGTCAGGTAGGTTTCGCAAAGGTCAACCTTGACGAGATCTGTCCGGATGAAGTAGGCCCTGGCGAGATCCGCTTCGCTCAGATCGCTTTTACGGAGGTAGGATTCGCTGAAATTGGCTTCGCGCAGTTTGGCCAGATTAAAGCTGGTCTGGTTGATATTGGAAGCCCTTAAATCTGCGCGGACCAGGTTGGCACCTCTAAAATCAGTATTTTTCAGATTTGTCCGCCTGAGATCCGTGTCGCTCAGATTGGCATTATTCAACTTCAAGCCGCTGAAATCGACATCTGACAGGTCCGGCTCTATTTCCGGATTCTCCTCCCGCCATTTGTTCCAGGTATCCACGCCCTGTTTGACCATCTCAAAATGCGTCTGGTTCGGCATTGTGCATCTCCCCTGACTGGTGTTATCTGTTTATTCGTTGATAGCTATTCGGTTCGAATGAAGGCGATCTGGTATGATTCATAAATAATCCTGTCCGCATTCAGCGCCGTTGTCCTATAGCGCTAATAACGATGCGCCCTTCACCCCGAATTGAGCGTTGTCACTCAATTCAGTCTATTATACCATCTGGCAGGAAAAAAAAGAACCCCCCAAAAAATGAATAAAGCCCCCAAGAAATATCTTTGGAGGCTTTATTCTACTGGTGCCCGGGGCCGGAATCGAACCGGCACAGCCCTCAGGACCGAGGGATTTTAAGT
>JAFDCJ010000161.1 GCA_019312835.1 Deltaproteobacteria bacterium | reverse complement strand
TGTACAAATTGGTGACGATCCAGGGGGCAAAACAGGTCCACAAATCATCCTTGTCCTTGACTTTCATGCCGTGCCATTCGGCGGGAACCTTATCCCAATCCTTGGGCCGGTAAGGCACGATCAGCCCTTCTGCCTTCAGGACTTCATGCGCGGGAGCGCCTGCGCCCAAAAAGATGTCGGCATCCGGTTTGCCGCCCCATGCCCGGACCTTGTCCAGGCAGACCGGCCACCCGCCCGGTCGTACGAAGGTGATCTCAATTTCCTTGCCGTAGGTTTTCTGGTAATACGCCTTGAACCCTGCGGTCAGACTGGCGGACAACTCCTTGTACACAGGGCCGACCCAGCCGATTTTATCGGCGGCCTGCACCTGCGCGGTAAAAAAGGGCATGCAGACTATCCCCAGTAAAAAGACAGTGAAAATGGTTGCGGTTAAGATTCTCTTACTCATGTTGGCCTCCTTTGCATTTATGTGGTCACCGGTGATGAATAGAAATGTCTTGACCCAAACAATTCCTGCCGAATCTTTTTCCTCCTTTCATTGGCAATTGGAAATGGATAAATCGTTTAACTAAATTGTGCAGGTAATATTAAGTTTATGGTGAACTCGAACACGATGGCCGAGGTATCAGCGGCGTTAGCATCTCTATGGGTAAAGAAGTGAGATGCTTTAAATGTAAGGTAGCGATACATAGGTAAGTAA
This sequence comes from Deltaproteobacteria bacterium, assembly GCA_019312835.1. Classification (GTDB taxonomy): domain Bacteria; phylum Desulfobacterota; class Desulfobacteria; order Desulfobacterales; family JAFDCJ01; genus JAFDCJ01. The sequence continues at coordinate 2,716 of JAFDCJ010000161.1, read as the reverse complement.
TGGCAATTGGAAACGGAGTCAAGGAATAAATGAAGGGGCGGGCATTTCAGAAATAATGCCCGCCCCTGAACTGTGTATACTAATTGCTTATTTGAAATCGGCCCCCCGAAATGACGCCGGGAGGCTCAGAAACCGCTTCTAATACCAGCAACCGCCTCCCCGGCCCTGGAATCCGCGGCCCATGCCGTAACCCGGCCCCATGCCGTAGCCCCGGCCCTTGCCATAACCGCGGCCCTGACCGTAACCCCGGCCGGCAAAAAAGTCGGGATTTTCCTTTTGCATCTTGATGCGTTGCTCAACACGCTTTTGATCCAACTGTCCCTCTAATTCGGAAATTTCCTTCTGCAGGCTGACAGCTTTCTTGGCATCCGGATCTTTTTTGGCCATCTCGCTTCGCAGCTCCAGCTCCTTCTGGTAGAGGTTTTCCCTGAGCTCGCGGGTGTCTTCAAAAAAAGCCTGGCGCTCTTTGTCCAGCCTGTCAATTTCCTCGTCGCTCAGGTTTCCCTGGAAACCGGCCGGGCCGGCATCCCTTTGAGACCACCCGGATCCCTGACCCCAGCAGTTGCCGCCACCGCCCCTGCCCCATCCGGCAAAAGATGTTGCGGCAAACCCGATGACGCCGATGACGGTCAACACAATGATTGCTTTACTAAGATTTTTCATTTTCTTACCTCCGTTTAATTTGGATTTTAGGAATAAACCTGGCTGACGATCAGCCGGAATTCTTCAAATTTGCCTTTATCTAAGAGCAACCGCCGTGCCAAGACGGGTGGAAATCGACCATTCTCGATATAACCTTCTGTAATCATATATTATTATTTTATAGATCCCTAACCGTTGACAAATCCCAGGGGGGCCTCATATTGGAGAGATGGATACTTAGTACCCAGATCAGATGGACCCAACCGGGTAGAAAGTATACAGAAGCGGGGAAGCTGGAAGGCTATAAAGCTGGAAAGCAGGAGACTGAATTTGTCCTGCATATCTGCATTTTCCGGTCTTCCAGGCTTTCAAGCATCCCAGCCTCCAAGCATTAAGCTTAATTGGCACTTTCTTTGCTCTTATCAGTTATTATATGACCAACAAAACCAAAAACGTAAAATCCTGGATGGGGGTTCCGCCCTGGGTGCTGATCGGAGCGGTGGCTGTACTGCTGCCCATATTCACCTTTTTGACCATTGCGAACATCAACCGCCAGAAAGAAAAGAGCATCCAGCTGTTATTGGAGAAAGGTGCTGCCCTGATCCGGTCCTTTGAGGCCGGGACCCGTACCGGGATGATGGGCATGCACCGGGGGGGCTTCCAACTGCAGCGCCTTTTGACCGAGACCGCCCAACAGCCCGATATCGTTTATCTTTTCGTTGCGGACATCAACGGAACCATTCGGGCCCACAATGATCTTGAGAAAGTCGGCCAACAGGTTGAACACGAGGCGGATCTTGCCGACATCTTCAATGCCGAAAATATATTCTGGCGCGAGGTTACCCGTCCGGGAGGCGTGCCGGTTTTTGAGGTTTTCCGGAAATTTACCCCCACCCAACGACCGATTGGCATGCGCCGCGGCTCGATGATGATGGGCCCGCGATTTCAGCAGCCAACCGATCGCCGCCAACATTTGCCGACGCCGACAGATGATCCGAACAGCGTTATCTTCGTGGGGCTCGACATGACGGCGATTCAAGAGGCCCGCAAATCAGATATCCGGCACGGAATTATTATGGGTATCATTCTGTTGCTGCTGGGATTTGCCGGCTTTATGTTGCTCTTTTTTCTCCAGAGCTACCGTGCCACCCGGGCATCGCTTACCCGCATCAAGGCCTTTTCAGATAATGTCGTGGAAAATATGCCCATCGGGCTGGTGGCGCTGGATAATCAGCGCCGCATCGCCGCTGTTAACAACACCGCGGAATCCGTCCTGCAGCTTTCCCTCCGAGGGGTAATTGGTGCGGCGGCCGAAGCCATCCTGCCGCCGGAACTGTGTGCGGAGCTCAAATGCCCCCAAATTCAGACCGCGGTGATTGAAAAAGAAATCGACTGCACGCTGGGCGACGGCAAAATCGTGCCCCTTGAAATTGGCGCCAGCCTGCTGGAAGACGAAGACAAGATTTCCCTGGGATATGTCATTCTCTTTAAGGACCTGACCGAGGTGCGTTCGCTGCGCCGGGAAATCGACAGAAGTCAGCGGCTGGCCTCGGTGGGCCGGCTGGCGGCCGGTGTGGCCCATGAAATTCGCAATCCCTTGAGTTCCATCAAAGGTTTTGCCACCTATTTCAAGGAACGCTACCCGGATAACGCCCAGGACCAGCAAACGGCAGAGATCATGATCCAGGAAGTCGACCGGTTGAATCGGGTTGTCAGCCAGCTGCTGGAATTTGCACGACCGGTCAACATCAAGGCGCAGCCAACGGACCTGAACGCCCTGATTGCCGATTCGATAAAATTAGTCGAAAATCAGGCCGGCGCCAAGGGGATTGCCGTCAAGACCCGCAATTCGATTCAGGTTGCGGAGATCATGGTGGATCCCGATCGCCTCAATCAGGTTCTGCTAAATATCTATCTGAATGCCATTGAAGCCATGGCGGCTGGCGGCGAATTGAAAATCGAACTTTCATCCGCATCCGAAGCCAACGCTATTGACATTACCATCGCCGATACCGGCTGCGGCATAAGCGCAGAGGATCTATCAAAAATCTTTGACCCTTATTATACGACCAAG
>JAFDCJ010000160.1 GCA_019312835.1 Deltaproteobacteria bacterium | reverse complement strand
TGGTGGAAACCTTTCAACCCGATCTCATCTTTTTGGAAATTCACCTGCCGACTGAAACCGGTCTGGGTCTGGCCGGTCGCATAAAGGCCGTGCATCCTGATATTGTTATCGTGATATTGACTAGTTATGATCTGCCGGAATATAAATTAGCGGTTGAACAATCGGGAGTGGAGCATATGGTTCCAAAGGATGACTGGACCGGCGAAGACATGATAGCCCTCGTTCAGTCGATATTCGCGAAATTAAAGATGGATGAACACGGCTATCAGGATAATATCAAATCACATCAGCAAACCTCATAGCCATTCGTGAAAAATCTTGTCGTGCTTCCAATACGGTCTTTTTGCTTCGCCGATACGGGGTTTGCCCCATTTTTCGGTGATGACTCCGGCATGATCCCGGTATAGCAGTCTCACACAATCCTAACATTTCGATGTTAATTGGTCTTTTGGATGGCTGTATTTCCCTGCTTGAGCAGGGCAAGCAGAATCGATTGAATAACTTACTACGGAGACGATACAGACTCGTCAAGCGCCAAAGGAGGTGATCAAATTGAGCTGAGTATCCACCCCGGTGGAAAAATAAAAGACGACAGGCTTTGGCTTTGTAAAAATTTTACAGGACAAATCACAGGAGGAAATCATGAGGAACAATAAACTTCAAAAAGGCTTTGTGTTACTGGCAATAACCGCAGCGGCATTGCTGGCCGCCTCTTCGGCCCAGGCGGTCGATGTTGGCATTTCCGGTCAGATCAACCGTGCGGTCATGTATGTCGATGACGGCAATCGCGGCAAATGGTTCTTTGTGGACAACGAAAACTCGTCAACCCGCTTCCGCTTTACCGGCTCCAATGATTTCGAGAACAGCTGGAAGGTGGGAATCGTTTGGGAAGTCGAGATGCAGTCCAATTCATCCGACGAAGTCAGCATGGATGTGTCCGATATCGGTGATGTCAAATTCAAGGAGCGTAAGATTGAGTTCTGGGTCGGTCAGGAGTACGGCAGACTGTGGGTGGGCCAGGGGGACATGGCCTCGAACAGCACCGCCGAGGTGGATTTGTCCGGCACCACCGTCGTGGCCTATTCATCGATGGCTGATGTCGCCGGCAAGTTTGAGTTTCAGGATGACGGTGTGGGAACCGGCATCACCGTCGGTGGCTCCCGCTCCAATTTTGACGGTCTCAGCCGTCGCGACCGGGTGCGGTATGACACGCCCAAATTTGCCGGATTTTACGGATCTGCCAGTACCGCAGGTGATAGCAGATGGGATGCGGCCCTGCGCTATTCCGGGGATTTCGGCTGGGCCAAGCTGGCGGCTGCGGGCGCCTATGCCGACGTGGGTACGACAAGCGATACCCAGGACGCGATCATCAGCACCTCAGCGTCGATGCTGTTCGATTTCGGGTTGAACCTGACCCTTGCATACGGTAAAAGCGATCAGGACGGCACCGATCCCTATAACCTGTTCGGCAAGGTCGGCTATCAATTCCTGGAAAAACATGCGGTATCCGTTCAATGGGGGCACACCGAGAACTTATCCGCCAAAGACGACGAAGGCGACAGCTATGGGATTGCTTATGTTTATTCTCCCTGGCAAAGCGTCGAGTTTTATGGTAGCTATGTTCTCCACACGCTGGATCGCGACACCGGCAGCGATCCTGACGATATTACCGCCCTGTTTTTCGGCGGTCGGGTGAAATTCTAACGGAGAAGTATGAAGATGCTTGAATTCAAACCATTCGGTTGGAAGACGCTGCTGACAGGCCTGGCCGTCATGGCCCTGCTGGGCTGCAATGCCAAGCCCTATGATTACCAGCCGACGGCCGGGGAGATGAAACCGGGACCCGGCGTTTTAACGGGCGAAGACGGGGAGCTGACCATCTATGACTCCGAAAAGGGTGGCGCTTTCCCCCGGGATGCCGACGCCCAACAGCCCGGAGCATCCGGCGAGAACACCGCGCCGAAGACGGCAGCCGCGGGAACGGCGGCAGCCGGCTCCTCGGATCAAGCCGGTGAATTTCGGGAGTTCCAGGAATTTCAGCAGTGGCAGAAAGAAAAAGCGCAGTTCCACGAGTACCAGCAGTGGAAAAATTCCAGGGCCGGGTCGGCTGAATTCCAGGAATTCCAGGAGTATCAGCAATGGCAGGAAACCGCCCAGGGCTCGCCGGATTTCGAGGAATTCCAGGCGTATCAGGAGTGGAAAAAATCCGGCAAGAGCTCAGCTGAATATAAGGAGTTCCAGGAATGGCGTGAATTCAAAGCCTATCAGGAGTGGAAAAAAACCCAGAAAAAATGACATTTTGCCAATGGATCCGGATGGCTGTGGGTGCTTTCGCCATGGCACGGATTCAGGTATACGGCAGATGAGAAAAGGCGGCAGGGCCTTTCAGGGTCCTGCCGCACTGGGTTGATCAAGCGGGTCCGTGATCAGTCGTTTAGTGGAATACATGCAGATATTGGGGTATTTTTTTTATTGACACACAACATCTTGTATGTCATATTAAATCTGGTTTAGTTGCTGGGGCGAAATGTTAAGCGCAACGAGATCTACCGGCACCGATTTCCTTTAAACCGATCGCTATGACTTCCTAACCAGATATGGATCGCGTCAACGACCGCCTGCAAAGCGGGTGGGTGGATCTCCCCGCCCTATAGGCGGGGGAAGGCAAAAGCACGTCAGGGCTTTGATCGTTGCGGTTGTAATCCGTCTCAGGCGGATTTGAAAACAACCAATTGCCTGGCAAATGATCGTGGTTTAATCGGCGCCCTTTTCATCTGAGTCACTTTCCTTGGTTGAAAAATCTTAAAAATGTTGTACCTTGCACCGTGTAGAGGTGTTGTTTCATTTGGCCGCAGGGTCGTATGGGAACGATTCGCTGATTTCTGAGATAATCCCCCACCGGCAGGACAAAAACGGATTTCCGGATCATTCACCGCAAAAGGATAGCCCTCCGGGAGGTTTTCATATTAAATTAATTCTTGTGGCGGTTCGAACAGGAGAACTTCAATGGGTCAAAAAGGCAAATTTTTAGTTACGAGTGAGGGACGTTTCGATCTGGGCACCCACATGTGGGACGATCAGGTGTTTACCGACCTGCTGATCAAAGACAACCCCATTGATTCGGAAAAGGCCATGGGTATCAGCCGTTCGGTGAGGGAAGAGATCCTGCGCATGGAGTTTCAGACCATCACGATGCCCTTTATCGAGAAGATGATCGAGGCCAAATTGATGGAATACGGTTTTACCAGGGTTTCTCCGATCCGCCTGGACCAGTCCATTTTTGTTAAAAATCGGGTCAATCTCTCCGACAATGCCCGCAGGGTTTTGCGAAGGCGATACCTTCGCAAGGACGTCCACGGCAAAATCATCGAAACGCCGGAACAAATGTTCCGACGGGTCGCCCGCCATATTGCCAAGGCTGAAAAAAAATACGGTGGTGACGAAAAGCGCATCAAGGAAATTCAGGAAATCTTTTACAAGATCATGACCGAGTTTAAATTTCTACCCAATTCTCCGACCCTGATGAATGCCGGACGCCGACTGGGTCAGTTGGCGGCCTGTTTCGTTTTGCCGGTTGAAGACAGCATGGAAGGTATCTTTGGCGCACTGAGAAATGCCGCGCTGATTCACAAATCCGGTGGCGGCACCGGCTTTGGTTTCTCCCGCCTGCGGCCCAAAAACAGCACGGTGGGCACCACCGGCGGCGTTGCTTCGGGGCCGGTTTCCTTCATGAAAATTTTTAATACGGCCACCGAGCAGGTCAAACAAGGCGGCACCCGTCGCGGGGCCAACATGGCCATACTGAAAGTCGACCACCCGGACATCATGGAATTTATCCACAGCAAACGCAAAAACAAGGATCTGAACAATTTTAATATTTCAGTTGGGGTAACCGATGAATTCATGAAAGCGGCCACCGGAAATGGGGAGTATGACCTGGTCGATCCCCGTGACCATACCCTGGTAGGCAAACTAAATGCTACCCAGGTTTACCAGACACTTGTGAAACAGGCCTGGAAAAACGGTGACCCCGGGATCATCTTTCTGGACCGCATCAACCGCGATAATCCGACCCCGGAGCTTGGCGAAATCGAGAGTACCAATCCCTGCGGCGAACAACCCCTCCTGCCGCTGGAGGCCTGTAACCTGGGCTCCATCAATCTGGCCAAATTCGTGACCGCCAACGGCGAGGGACCCCAGATCGATTTCGAGGGTTTAAAAGACCTCGTCACGCTGTCGGTGCGGTTCCTCGACAACACCATTGATATGTCCAAATATCCGTTGCCGGAAATCACGGCCATGGTGCGCGGTAATCGCAAGATCGGACTGGGGGTCATGGGGTTTGCCGATATGCTGTATCAGCTGGGCATTCCGTATAACTCCGAGCAGGCCCTTGAAACCGCCGAAACCGTGATGGGTTTTGTCCAGGAGGCGGCCCACGAGGCTTCCAGCGACCTGGCCGAGGAGCGGGGCGTATTTGAAAACTACGGCCAAAGCATCTTTAAAGATACCGGCATCAAATATCGCAATGCGACCACCACGACCATTGCCCCCACCGGCACGCTGAGCATCATCGCCGGATGCTCCAGCGGTATCGAACCGCTGTTTGCATTGAGTTTCGTGCGCAATGTCATGGATAACGACAAACTGATGGAAGTAAATCCGTATTTTGAAGAGGCGGCCCGCAAAAGCGGTTTTTTCACCAACGAGCTGATGGATCAGATCGCCAAAAAAGGCAGTATCCAGGATATGGCGGAAATACCCGAAGACATCCGCAGGGTGTTCGTAACCGCCCATGATGTGTCACCCGAATGGCACATCCGCATGCAGGCTGCTTTCCAGAAGCACACCGACAATGCCGTTTCCAAAACCGTCAACCTGCCCCACGACGCGACGGTGGAGGATGTCAAAAAGGTATACGACCTGGCCTATGAGCTGGGATGCAAAGGGGTTACCATCTACCGCGACGGCAGCAAGGAAAACCAGGTTCTCTCCTTTACCCAGAAAGAAAAAAGGGAAGATGGGTTCATGACCGCCGTCAAAGAGCGGCCGGAGACCCTGAGCGGCTATACGACTAAAATCAAAACCGGTTACGGCTACCTTTACGTGACCGTCACCGAGTATGAGGGCCAGCCATTCGAGGTCTTTGCCACCATCGGCAAATCAGGGCGTTCGACCACCGCCAAAACCGAGGCCATCGGACGCCTGGTATCACTCGCGCTGCGCTCCGGTGTCAAGGTGGATAAAATCGTCCATCAGCTCAAAGGCATTGGCGGCGAGTATCCCATATTCCAGGACGGCGGCCTGGTGCTGTCCATTCCGGATGCCATCGCCCGCGTGCTGGAAAAAGCCTATCTCAGCGACGACAACGCCAAAAAGACCCATAAGACCGAATACAGCCTGATGGGCGAGAAATGTCCGGAGTGCGGACAGACGGTCAGCTTCGAAGAGGGCTGTATGATGTGTCATTTCTGTGGCTTCAATAAATGCGGCTAAAACTGGCTTCAGAAGGTTCATCTTTTGCCCGCTGGCCGCGTTACAATTTGATTTAAAATGCTCACGTACTGGGTGTAGGCTCCGCTTTTAAATCAAATCGTGCCTTGCCATCGAACAAAACCTAAACCTTCTGAAGCCAGTTTACCCCATTAAAATCTTTCCTCACTCAACGTATCAGTTTTAAAACCAGTTCGTTGCATGTTTAAGCCTGCTGAAGATGAAAAGGGAGGAGCTATGGTAAAAAGACACGTCAAATCAGTCGCATTGCTCGGTTGTCTTCTAATCGCTCTGAGTGGCTGTTCACGGCAGTTGTTGCTTTTTGGCGGAGCAGCCGCAGCAGCGGGTGCAGGTACATACGCTTACGTCAAAGGGGATCTGAAAAGAAACTATGAGGCGCCGATCGACAAGGCCTGGACAGCAACCCTGAAAGCCGTGGAGGAGTTGAAACTGAAAATTGAATCCAAGCAACATGATGCCTTCACTGGAATAGTAAAGGGTAAAATGGCCGATGATACAGGCTTCGCGATCAATCTTAAAAGGTTGGCAGAAACATCGACCGAGATTGGCGTTCGAATAGGCACATTCGGGGATAAACAGAAATCCGAGGCAATCCACAGCAAAATACTTTCAAAACTATAGACAGTAAAGAGGCGCCCTAAAACCTTAGGCCGCCTATGGAAAGCGTTTGCCCGATTTTACAATTTCACTTTCAGCGTTGTATCAATTGGAAGGAAAAATCCGAGGTTTGGCTGTGCTTGACAAAAAAGTTTTTTTAGCAGCTGTATTTTGTATGTCATTGACGCTGCTGGGGGGGTGTGCGCCACCGCTGGCATTGCAGGGACTAGGCAGCGCCACTCCGGCGGCGTTTAGTTCCACCGGCAGTGGGAGCGGAGACAGCGCCTGGCTGGCGCACTACGACGATGTTGTCCAGGCCACCCTCGAAGCAGCCCAGGTGCTTGCGCTTGAAGTCGAAAAAAAGCAGATCGGGGAGGATAAAGCCGCTTTTAAGTTTATTGACGGCATGGGAAAGAAAATAGATGCTCGGATCGAACGCCGCACCGATACCGTCACCTATGCCCGCTTCAGCGTCGGATGGTTCGGATCAAAGACCGTGGGCCAGCTGCTGGTTCGACAGATCATCTTTGAACTGAACAAGGAAGGTAAATTCCTTCGGGACATGGTGCCGGTGGAAGCAGACTGAGGGTATTGGCGCCTTATATATTATGCCCGATGAACCGGGCCTTGGCACGTTTGAATTTAGGGCAGAGGTTATAGGGATGCGGAGATGCGGGTGAGCGCCACTGGCCGCAGCCATAGTCTTTGCGGTCGTTGAGAACTGAGTTTTTGCGTCTGGTATGATAAATCCCTTTTCAAAAAAAAGTCAAACCAAGTTCATCCTGTTTATTTTTGATCCTGGTCTACCTCCCGGAATAAACATCGGCGTTCGCTTTCGATATTCGCTATAGTCATCTCCCAAACGCTTGATCAGTTCAGGCTCCTCGATATTTTTCAGCTCCCACACATTGATTGATACGTAAAGGGGCGTGAAGAAGAACACCAGCGCAAAAGAGTTGAAGCAAAATCCCAGACCGAACAAAAACAGGAAGACACCCGTCAGCATGGGATTTCTCGCGTAGCGGTAAGGCCCGGTGTCGACCACTTTGGGAGGCGGATTGAAAGGAACCGGCGTGCCCTTGACTTTCAGAAAATGAAACCCGGACCAGCCCGCAACGGCAAGCCCCACTGCCATCATCGGGATGGCCACGGGCAGCCTGGCGCCCTCCGGCAGCAAACCGGGCAGGTTTAGCAACCTGTCGACCCAAATTGCAGCAACCACGAACAAGGCCGTGAACGCCCCAAAAACCAGCACCCCGATCGGTGTCAAAAGGGTTCGGATCTTTCGGGCACCGGTAGCTGTCTTGTAAAGCAGATCGATCCAGCGTTTGCGAAAAGCCATATCGGATTATCCATCCAGTTTGCCTATTTAAAGGACTTATGATCTGTCTTCAGCTAAATGTCAGGTCATCGATTCCGAATTTATCTCTTACCCTTTCCCTGATCCATCTCACAGCCTGGCCTTTGGTTCTAAACAGCCTGGTTTCCCAGCTCGACCGGTAAATGAATAATTTGTGCAACCTCTCAATTCTTTTCAAGAGATCTAAATTGGCGCCAACTGTTGCATAAGCGATCACGGCAGCCAGGGGATCCGGATGGGCTTTCGCAGTATCGGCAAAAAGTTCTGCAACAACATCAACCGTTGCCTCAGTGATAGCCATCTTCGTTAATTCCGTGTTATCCAGAATAATATATTTATATGTTTTAATCCTTTCTTTGTTGTGGCTTAGATGGCTTTTCCAAAAATCGATCAGCTCCTGATCCGTAACCGTCCCTCGGTTCACGATCAGATTACCCCTGCCGCCATCGAGGTCTTGTATCTCAATGGGCATGATTGATCCTCCCAATGAATGATTGTGGCCATCATATTACGGCAATGTGGTTGTCTCCGGCTATTTTTTTTTATTCTCAACTGGCGTGCATGTGCCGAATACGACATAGGCCACTCCGTCACCCGATGCAGAAAGAATGACTTTACCCGTTTGCTTGGAGATCGCTATGCTCCAGGCTAAACCGTCATCAACGTTTTCCACCCCCTCTTCGATGCCCTGGAGGATCAGTTTATTTTCTATATGCTCAACCCGCTTGATCCTGCTGATTCTTCTAACCAGGCTATCCTTTGATGGCTGCACTATTTTTTTTTCAAAATCTATGACAAAATTTCGTGGAAGGCCTACCGCGTCGGGGTCAGCATCCTTATTGATGCTGGTTGGATAGATTTCAAGAATTTTTTCAACGGAACCTGTCAGTGGTTTTGATCCATCAAAGTCACCGGCAAAAGCTGGAAACGGCGCGATTATCAGACAAAATAGAAAAATAACGCCTGGAGTTTTTATGTTCACGATTTGCTTCCTCCACAGGATTAAAGTTCATAACCGCAAAACCTGCTCAAGCTGCACTCAACTCCTTTTTGGCAATTTCATGATTCATTCTGTTTTTTCCTCCTCACATTTTTCCGGATTTTTCGATAATCACATTGGCAGCAACTGGATCTATCACACGGCGGCATGTACCAGAAAAGCACCGAAGAGCATAATGATATAATTCATCGGCTAACCTTATTTTAGAAATAAATTCAGAAATCCGTTCTCAGACATCTGTCCCCTAGCCACTTTCCTCTACCTTCTGCCTGCCCTGCGAAGCCTTTCAGGCGAAACAGGGTCATCGGCCTTCTGTCTTCTGTCCTCTGTCATCTGTCTTCTGACCTCTGTCTTCAGGCAGTTTTTACACACCCCGTCCACACGGACCTCCACGTTTTCAATCACCCCCGGGAAGGTGCGCTGCATGGCCTGCAGGTCGACGTCCAGGCTATGGGGGTTCAGGCACTCCAGGTTGCCGCAATGTTTGCAGTAAAAATGGGGATGGGCCGGGTGATTCCGGTTGGGGGCCAGACCGTAGACAAAGGAGCGCCCGCCGCCTCTGATGCGCTCGACCAGGCCCTTGTCAACCAGGACATCCAGGATGCGATACACGGTCACCCGGTTGATGTTATCGGTTCGGCTGAGGGTCTCGAATATCTGCTGGGCACTCAGCGGGCCACTGTTGTTGCCGACGACCTCCAGAACGCGGTGGCGGTTGGGCGTGTACCCCAAACCGGAGCTTTCCAGCAAGTCTGAATAATCACAGTGTTGACACATAAGTCTTCTCACTTCGCATCCGCCGAAGGCGGAGAACAAAAAGATCAATTTGGTCGTGGCAGCGGCTTCCAGCCGCGATTCTGTCACCTGGTGGAGTTGATCATGCACCGCCCCTTGGCCGCAGACGCTCGACGCCCAGGGAAATCAGAAAGCCGACTCCCGCCACCAGGATGATGGCGGCACCCGAGGTCAAATTAAATTCATAAGAAAACCACAGTCCGCCGACGGTAAAAAAGGCACTGAGCAGGGTGGACATTACCATCATGTGAAACAGGGACTTTGAAAACTTTTCGGCGATGTAGGGCGGAATCGTCAAGAGGGCGATGATCAGAATCAACCCCACCACCTGGATCACCATGACGATGCCCACAGCCAGCATGACGATCATCAAAATATACAAGGCTTTGACGTTAACCCCCCGTATCTGGGCAAATTCCTCATCGTAAGACAGTGCCAGGTAGTCATGGTAAAAAAAGATGACCACCGCCAGGATGACGGCCCCCACGCCGACCATGATCCACAGATCGCTGTCCGGCACGGTTAAAAGGCTGCCGAAAAGATAACTCATCAGATCAACGTTATAGCCCGGCGTTAAATCCAAAAGAACAATTCCAACCGCCATGCCGATGGCCCAGATCACGCCGATGATGGTATCGGCGCGATGCTTGGCTTTTAAGGTTATAACCGCCATGACCACGGCGGCCGCCAGCGCAAAACCGATGGTCCCCACCAGGTAGTGCCACACGGAAAAAAAGGCCAGCCCGATGCCGCCAAAGGCCGCATGGGCAATGCCGCCTGAAAGAAACACGATGCGGTTGACGACCACCATGGTGCCCATGACGCCGCAGATAAGGCTGGCCAATAACCCCGCCAGCAAGGCATTTTGCATGAATTCAAACTGCAGGGCTTCAAACATGATCTTCTTCTAATTCTGAGTTTAGAAAATGTATTAAAAGTAAACTCGCGACCAAGCTATAAAGGTTTCAGGTGTCGGGTGTCAGGTGTCAGGTGTCAGGAGGACTGACCGACAATGCTGAAACCTGACACCTGACACCTGAAACCTATTCATCATCATGCTCATGCAACACCCGATGCGGCAGCCCGTGGGCAATCAGCTCGACCGGACAGGTATCTTCGGCCGTGCAGTGATACATCATTTCGACCATCTCGCCGGTGATCTCGGCGTGGCCGTGATAGTGAAAACGCTGGTTGACGCAGGCCACCGACTTAACATAGCCGGATATCACCATTAGATCATGGCTGACAATGATGATGGTAATGGTCTTGTTCAGCTCTTTTAGCAAGGCATAGAATTCACCCTGACCCTTGGTATCGATGCTGGCGGTCGGCTCATCCAGAAACAGCAGCTCGGGGTTCGTCACCAGGGCCCGGGCCACCAATACCCGCTGCTTTTGCCCACCCGAAAGCTCACCGATGCGCTGATTGCCAAATGCGCCCATTTCGACCAGCCTTAAGGCTTCCATCGCGGCGGCACGGTCCTGCCGGGAAGGACGCGACCACCCCCGTCCCGGTCTTATGTTGCCCATCAGAACCACATCCAGGGCGGAAACCGGAAAATTCTGGTTGATATGAACGTCCTGGGGAACATAGCCGATGCGATGGGAGACGCTTTGGGGTGATTGACCGAAGATTCGAACGGTCCCGGTGTCGGCCTTTAGCAGGCCCAGCATCAGCTTTATCAGGGTGGTCTTACCGCCCCCGTTGGGGCCGATCATCACCATGAAATCGCCGGCGCGCAAACTGAAATTTACATCCACCAACACCGGCTGCCCGTTGTAGGAAAAATTGAGATTCTGGATATCAATGATCGTAGCGCTCATTGTAAAAATTACCTCAAAGCGGTTTCGAATTTACGGGCCACCGTTCTTAAATTAGCGGTCCAGTCTTCGGCCAGTGGATCGGCAATCACGACCTGGGCACCGATCTCCCCGGCAATGACCCTGGCACTTCTGGCGGAAAACTGGGGTTGAACGAAAATAAATTGAATGCCGTCCTGCCGGGCACGCTCGATCAATTCCCTGAGTTGCGCGGGTTTCGGTTCTTTGCCTTCGATTTCAATGGGGATCTGCGTTAAGCCGTAAGCCTGGGCGAAATACCCCCAGGAAGGATGAAACACCATAAACCGCTGCCCGGTGCTGCCGGAAAATATGCGTTTAAGCTCGGCATCAAGATTGGCAACTTGTGCCATGAACGCCTTGAAATTGCTCTCGTAAACAGACCGATGACCGGGATCAGCCGCCTGCATGGCATTCAGAATCGTGCGAGCCTGGCTCCGCACCAGGGGCGGAGACAACCAGATGTGGGGATCGAGGGTGCCGTGATCCAGCTGCTTTGCCCCTTCGTGGTGGTGACCAGCCGCCATGGGAAGTTTTTGAATGCCCTGGTCTGTGGGCACCACCGCCATATCCGGGTTGGCCGCCGCAATTTTTTTCAACCAGATATATTCAAAGGGCACCCCGATGGAAAAATATATCCGGGTTCTTGCAATGGCCGCCATCTGGCGCGGTTTGGGTTCATAGGTGGCCGGATTGGCCCCGGGCGGCACCATTACCTGAACCTCCACGAAGTCTTTGCAAATTTGTTGCACAAAATATTTCTGCGGTGCGATGCTGACCATCACGCTCATCTGGCCATAGGCCGGTGTATGGAATAGTAAAATCACAGCGATTAAAAGAGATAAAACACGATATTTGTTCATGACGGTCATCTGGGGTGATAATTTTACCAGGAAATTCAAGCAAGGCTGTCCGATGCAAAAATGTTGCATTTTGTCTGTTTTGTCAATAGGAATATTAATTTCAGGTGGGTGTAATCGCCCGTGGGGCCGCGCCCGCCACCGCGAACCGCTCCGTCGAGCCGACGGTTTGATCCCCCGTCACAAGCGCTAGGAAACGAACGGAACCGGTTGAAGACACCTTTGGCGGAATAGGCGGCCGTTCGGCAACATCTTTCAGCTATCCGGTTTTGAAGACGGGAGAAAATCAGAAGCGATACTTCAATCCCAGGCACAGCGTGTTGGAGCCGCCTTCACCCCGGTCGGCAACCAGCCCGAAAGCGCCGGAACGATGGTGGATTCGCAACACACCGGCCCAGTTGCTTTGCGGAGGCCCGAGCGCTAGTTCTGCATACCAGTAAACCAGGAATTTTTTGGTGGTATCATGCTCGTCGATTTCGGCTTGTGGTTTTTCGGATGCAAAGGAGGGGCCGAGACCATAAGCCAGGCTGGTGGCGACATGTCTGTTCCAGGGAAATTTGCTCCAACGGATCGCCACGGGAATGTTGAACTCCCAGTGATCCGAGTCCTCAAACCATTTGCCGACCTGCCCTTCCAGTTCAAATGACAATGCATTTTCATAATAGCGGGCAAAGGTCCAGGAAAGGGCACCGACAAGGACGTAGGCATCAATAAAATCGGCCTGACCGGTCAGGGCTTCCCCGAAATCACCATCGGTCATGCGGCCGCCGTAGACGGTGACGGCAAAGTCCTGTTCAGCCAGGCTGTTTCCGATAAAGGCGGGCATAAGGGCGACAAGGATCAGGACTGCAATGATACGATATTTCGGCAAAATAATACCTTCGACAAAAATAGGATACAAAAAAACAGACGACAGCGTCGTCTGATGCGAAACACACAAGCAAGGCTTAATACATCAGTCGATGATCGGAGTCAAGCCTCCGGTTAATCAGGCGGCCCATTCAGTCGGTATCGGATAGGAGGGGTTCTTTTTCCAGCAATTCCGCCAGCTCTTGCGGATCGCAGGTTTTGTATTTGTTCAGCAATCTGCGGTAGGTATCCAGGTCGAAAGGCTTTTGGTTCTTGGTCATCTCGAAAATAAAGTAACTCAAAATCTGTCCTACCAGGTGGATGGCGTCATGGCGGTGGTACTTTTTCTGGCGCATGGCATTGAAAAATTGAACGACCTCAATGGGGTCTCCCACCTCCAGTTGTGCTTCAACGATGGCATGCACGGTGATGTGCAGAAAGGGATCATATTCCGTATCCGGATCTTGCTCAGGATCGTAAACCAAATGGGCGTTTTCAAAATGCAGGTTAAGATCATCTTCATGTTCCGCCATGATCTTGGCAAGGCGCTGCTGTTCATCATCTAAACCTGTCAAATCACGGTCCTTGGCCTTCTGCCAGATGGCGGTCATCCGGGCGCTCGATCGATTCTGCAACAATTTACGGATGTCTTGGTCTATCATTTTTTAATAACTTTCACCCCTTCCGGAGTATCCTGAACCATGTAGCCCAGGGCTTGAATTTCATCGCGCAGGCGGTCGGATGCCTCCCAGTCTTTGGCATCCCGGGCCCTTTGCCGTTGGTCAGCCAGTTCCTGAACTTCAGCCGGCAATTCTTCGGGCCGATCCAGCTCGTCCAGATCCAGTCCAAGGACCCGATCAAAATCAAGGATGGTCGCATACTTTTGACCGTCGCTGATATCGCTTTTGAGCAGCTCCTGCACGGCGGCCATCGCCCGGGGCATGTTCAAATCATCGTTTACGGCTTCTAAAAATTTGTCTTTGTGCTCGCTGCTGATCCCGTCTTCCCGGTCGACGCCGTTCCCGGCAATCTGCCGGACCTGGTTTTGTAAGTGGGCCAGGCCGTTGCGAGCCGCCTGCACGCTGGCGTCACTGTATTCCATCGGCTTGCGATAGTGGGTCTGAAAGGCTGCAAAGCGGTAAACCAGCGGGGGGATGCCGGCCTGTGTGAACGCATGGTCCAGGGTAAGAAAATTACCCTCGCTTTTGGCCATCTTCTTTCCGCCCGCAATGATCAAGAACGCACCGTGCATCCAGCAGTTAAAAAATTTTTTCCCGGTCGCCGCCTCTGATTGCGCTATTTCATTGGTGTGGTGTACATCGATATGATCGGAGCCGCCGCAATGAATATCGAGCTGATTGCCTAAAAACTTCATGCTCATCGCCGAGCATTCGATATGCCAGCCCGGAAAACCGATCCCCCAGGGAGAATCCCACTCCATCTGCCGTTGAACGCCCGCCGGCGAAAATTTCCACAGGGCGAAATCAGTTGGATTGCGCTTCTCCAAATTTTTCTCCACCCGGGCTCCTTCCTGCAGGGACTCGAGCTTCTGATGGGAAAGCTTGGTATAGTCCTTGAACTTGGATGTGTCAAAATAGATACCGTCGCTCGTGCGATAGGTATAGCCCTTTTCCTCCAGGGTTTCAATGAGCGCGATTTGGTCGTCGATCGTATCGGTTGCCTTGACCCAGATGTCCGGCGGAAGGATATTTAAATTCTCGATGTCGGTTCGAAAGGCCTGGGTATAGAACTCCGCAATTTCCCAGGCAGTGCGGCCCTCGCGCTGAGCGCCTTTTTCCATTTTATCTTCGCCCATGTCACGATCGCCGGTCAGGTGACCGACATCGGTGATGTTCATGACATGCTTTACCCGGTATCCGTTGTAAAGCAACGCCCGCTTCAAAATATCCTCGAATATATACGTTCGCAGGTTACCGATGTGGGCAAAATTATAAACCGTCGGACCGCACGTGTATAAGCCCACTTCCCCGGCTTGGACGGGCTTGAATTCCTCTTTTCGTCGGACCAACGAATTGTACAGGTGCAGTTTCATCACAAATCCAGGCACATGGTTTCGAAAATTGAAAATTTTATTCAAATAGGTTCAGCCGCACCCCGGCGGTTTTTCACACCGGCAGCCGGTGTTTATCGGCTTGATAATAAAAGAAAAAAATAAGAACCCCATGGCCGAAGTCAAGGTAACCCAAACAGCCGCAATTTATATCTAAAATTTGACCCCCCGTCTATCCTAAAATACATATCTTTTTGGATATGGCCAAATTCCCAGGGGACCCCTTTTCATACCGAAATTCGGGCTTACCTTAATATCAGGATCGGGAAAAATTCTTAACCCTTCGCTAACCTTATATGATAAAAAATGTCAATCATGAAATCCTCAAAAACCATAGATCCGGCGGACAACCTCAAGCAAAGCTTTCATAAACTGGGCCACCGCTTCACCAACCAGCGCGAGTCAATCTGGCAACTGTTCAGCAACGCACCCAATGGCTATACCATCCCCGACGCAGCCGGCGAGTTGAAGAAAAAGGGCATTGGCCATGCAACCGTCTACCGGACGGTCAAGACCCTTCAGAAACTGGGACGCCTGCATTGGGTGCATGACGAAAACGGCGAGCATCGCTTTGTCGCCCGCCATGCCTCCCATTCCCACATGCTGACCTGCCGCTCATGCGGCCAGGTGGTGGAATTTGAATCCTGCAATCTCACCCTGCTGGAAAAGCTGCTGGCGCTTGAAACAGGTTACCGGATAGAAGGCCACGATCTCGAAATGCACGGGCTCTGCCCCCAGTGCCGGCCTTCGAATTGATCTGAAAAACTGACCGATCGAGGCCCTCATTATTTACCCATGGCTCGAAGACCGGCCGCACATTCGCGCTCTGCCAGGCAGGTTTCATCGCTCACGCCCGGAGGCACATTCCGACATCCTGATGGTTACGACCGGATCAGAAAATGCCCGCACGCAAGATGTGAAAAACAATTCTTGAAATTGTGAAACTTATTTCACAATCAACGGTCATCATCGCTCACCTTTTTGACCCGCCGCCCGTGTCGCAAAAAAAATTATCCCCGGAACCCACCGCAATGTCTTCCGGCTACCCGATCGGCTCAAAAGACGCTCCCATTCTTCTTCCAGCCAAATCCCTAAATTATTAAAAATCAACGATATCATATAGTTGTTCAATTTTTTCTCCTGTTTGAGATCCGTTCTGCGGCCCATGATGCGACTGGCGTTGAGCGGTTTCAAAGCCGTGGCCGGCAAGATGCACGATAGATAGATTGGAAAATTTTTGGGAAAATTTTCCCAATTGGTATGGCGCTTGCTTATATGCTCTCGGTCGGCGCAGTTAACCCGATCGATTCCATAAACTTGAAGGGAGGTGAGAACGCGGAGTTAAACACAAGAAGTACCCGAAAGGAAAATTTATTGTTACAGCTAATTCAAAACTGAAAAGAAAGGACAGAAAAATGAACAACACAATTCGCAGATTTCTCAAAGAAGATGACGGTGTGACCATGATCGAATACGGACTGATTGCCGCAATTATTGCCATCGGCGTACTGTTAACCCTGCAAGGCGTTCGCGACGGTCTGATTACACTGTTTGGCAAGGTAAAAGCAGCCCTGACCTCCTAAAAACGGTGCGGGCTTTTTGTTGCACAGGTTGGATTCAGAAAATCTGAACCCGAACAGAAAGGAGGTGGCGGTCCCAGTCAGACCGGCGGGACCACACCTCCTGTCACAAATCAACAGGCGAGGCCAACCAATGTTGTTAAAAGATGAACAGGGCGTAACGTCAATTGAATATGCGCTCATCGCATTGTTAATCGCACTCGGAATCCTGAGCAGCTTAAAGCTGCTTGGAACCGATGTGACCGCCCTTTACAAAAGCGTCGCGGCGACCGTTATCGCCGCCGCCGGAGGATGATGGTTCTGATGACTGAGATTACCTTAAAGATATTTTTAGGCGGCATCCTGATCATGGCTACCTTCACGGATATCCGGTGGCAACGAATTCCCAACATACTGACGTATCCCAGCATGGTGTTTGCCCTGATCTTTCACGTCCAGGGAAGTGGTTTGCACGGCCTGGTATTCTCCCTTTCGGGACTGGCCTTGGGCCTGGCGTTTTTCATGCTGCCCTACCTGATGGGGGGCATGGGCGCCGGGGATGTCAAACTGTTGGGGGCTGTTGGCGCCGCCTTGGGGGCCAAAGGTGTCTTTGTGGCCGCGCTGTGCACGGCCCTGGTGGGCGGTCTTTACGCGGCGGTTTTGATAATAATCAAATACAGGGACTGCAAGGGTCTGATTGCCAGGTATGCCACCACCCTCAAGATTTTTGCTGCCAGCGGTGAGCTTTATACGATTCCGGCAGCTGAAGACGAAAAACAGCCAAAGCTGTGTTATGGCGTGGCGATTGCGCTTGGAACCTTGATCGCCGTTTACCTAAAAACAACCGGCACCAGCCTCATGGGGCTACTGCCATAAAGGAGATATGACATGAGAAGGTGGAAAGCATTAATTCCCGTTGCTTTAGCCCTGATAATTTCTGTTGCGGGCAGCGGGTTGTTATATAAATGGCTCAAAAGCCAGACAGCCCCCAGAGAAACCGTCAAGGTGGAGTCCGAAGCCGTTCCCGTAGCAGTGGCCGCCGCGGATTTACCCTGGGGCACCAAGATTAAATCCGAAATGATTAAAACCATCCCGTTTTTAAAAGAAAGCCTTCCGGCTGGATATGTCGAGAATGCCGCGACTTTACACGGCCGGGTTCTTATCGCACCATTGAAAACCAACGAGCCGGTCACCGAACACCGTCTGGCACCTACCAGCGTTACGGTCGGCGGGGTATCGGCCGTCATCAAGCCGGGTAAACGGGCGATTGCGGTCAAAGGAGACAAGGTCATCGGAATATCCGGTTTCATCCTGCCGGGCAATCGTGTCGATGTTCTGGTAACAATGACCGACCCCCGCACCAAAAGCGAGGTCACCAAGCTTGTGCTTGAAAACGTCCCGGTTCTGGCAACCGGTACCCAGCTCCAGGAAAACGGCAAGGATGAGCCGGCGCCGGTGGATGTCTACACCCTGGAGGTCGCCCCTGAAGAAGGCGAAAAACTGGCCCTGGCAGCCGCCCGGGGCAAACTGCAGTTTGCCCTGCGCAATATTACCGATGGTGAGACGGTGCGCACCCGCGGTGCCACCATATCCCAAACCCTGGCGTCATTGAGCCAGACGTCCTCGAAGCCGGTATCGGAAAAACGCAGGCGCTGGGCCCCCAAACAATCGGTAACGGTGGAGGTCATCAAGGGCAACGAAGTATCCAAGAAAAAAATGAAACCATAATCAACGAGGTGGAATGATGTACAGATTGCAATCGAACATAACAAAAAAGAACAACCCCGTCGGACCTATTCTGGCCATGCTGTTTTTCATCTTGTTCTTCGCAACCGGAACGGCCAACGCCCTGGTCACGAGTATTATGCCGTCCGGGACAATCCAGCTGGTAACCGGAAAATCAGTGGTCCTGAAAAGCGCCCGGCCCGTCAAACGCGTCTCCATAGCGGATCCGGAAATTGCCGACCTGGTGATGCTGTCGCCGCAAGAGATCTACATTACCGGGAAGGCCTCCGGCGTGACCAATCTCACCCTGTGGCAGAACGGCACGATTTCAGAAGTCTACGACCTGGAGGTGTCCTTTGACATCTCGCGGTTGAAACAAAAGCTAAACGAGATGCTGCCCGAGGAAAAGGAGCTGAGGGTCATTGCCAGCCACAATTCGGTGACGCTCTCCGGTCGGGTTTCAAGCGCCGCAAGTCTTTCCCAGGCCATGGCATTGGCTGAGGCGTATGCCCCGGGCAAGGGTAAGGAAAAGCAGCAAGTAAACAATCTGGTGGAGGTCGGTGGGGTGCATCAGGTGATGCTGGAAGTCAGGATCGCTGAAATGTCCCGCAGCCTGATCAAGCGTTTGGGGGTTAATTTCAGTTATATCAACGGTGACGATTTTGGTGTCAGCACCCTCGGGGGTCTGACGCAACTGGTGAAGCCGGATCTGGCCAACATCGCGTCCGGCGGGCCGTTTTGGCTTTTTGTGACCCCCAGCGTAAACGCCCTCTTTCGTTTTCAAAGCGGCAATTCTACCTGGACCGGTTTTGTTGACGCCCTGAAGCAGGACGGATTGATAAAGATTCTGGCGGAGCCGACGCTGATTACCTTGAGCGGGCAGAGCGCCGAGTTTCTGGCGGGGGGTGAGTTTCCGGTGCCGGTTCCCCAGGGCCTGGGGACCGTGGCCATCGAGTACAAACCGTTTGGTGTCGGATTGTCCTTTACCCCAACTGTTCTGAGCAACAACAAGATCAATATAAAGGTAACCCCCGAAGTGTCCGAACTCGATTTTTCCACCGCCCGGCTGATAGAGGGATTTTTGGTGCCGGGTTTGAGTACCCGCCGGGCCTCCACGGTAATCGAGCTGGGGGACGGTCAGAGTTTTGCCATCGCCGGGCTGCTGAAAGAAACCATCCGGGACAATGTACAAAAATACCCTCTTTTAGGCGACATCCCGATTATAGGGGCGCTGTTTAGAAGCCGGGAGTTTCAAAAAAATGAAACCGAACTGGTCATCATTGCCACGCCGCATCTGGTTAAGCCCCTGAATATGGCCAAGCAAACCTTGCCCACGGATTTCTACGTGGAGCCGAATGATGCCGAAATATTCCTTTTCGGACTGATGGAAGGCAAACAAAAAAGTCAGCCGGTTCCGGCAAGGGGTAATTTCGACGGCGATTTCGGTCATGCCGTTCCCGGGCAATAACAACCCGTCAGATGACTTAAGGAGAAACCATGTTAAAGAAATATTTCTTACGGATCGTCGGTAGCGTCTCAATCGCCGTCATTTGCGCTTGCGGATCCACGGCCTTTCATAAACCTTCAACCCTTGACAAGAACTGGGGTCGCTCTTTCGAATCCGCCAAATACAATCAAATTCTCGATCACCGGGCAGCCAAAAACCAGCAACCGGTGGTCGGACTCGATGGCGTCGCCTCAGAAAACAGCAAGGATGCCTATCGCCGGCGCTTTGCGGTTGATGCGTCGTCTCCCGAGTACAATATCAACCTGAACGGCATCGGCGGGATCGGAGGGGACCGGTGAAACGTGCAACTATCCATGATCAGCAGGGTGCCGTCGCCGTGGAGTTTGCGTTTGTTCTCCCCCTGTTAATCGTGCTGCTCGTCGGCATAATGGAATTCGGCCTGATTCTGTACAACCAGCAGGTGATTACCAACGCCTGCCGCGAAGGCACCCGGGCCGGAATCGTCGCCCGCACTCCGCGGCTGGATCTAACGGCCATTTCCAAGGTGGTCAATGATTACGCCCAGGACCACCTGGTAACCTTTGGCACGGCCACTTCAGCCGCCACGGTGATCGACAACAGCGGCGGCACCGCGTTTGGCAACGATTTGACGGTAAAGGTCACCTACGATTACGACTTTTTAGTGCTATCGAAATTTGTCAGCAGTCTTGCCGGCGGGCTGACGCTGTCCGCCCAGACGGTGATGAAATATGAATAATTCGGTTCAAGGCGGTAAAGGAAGATGAAAAACATACACCCATTACGATTTAGACTGACCGACCAACGCGGCGCTGCCGTCGTCATGGTTGCGGTTGCAATGATGACGCTGCTGGGGTTTGCAGCCATTGCGGTCGACACCGGCTACCTGATGGTGGCAAAAAACGAGCTTCAGAATGTCGCCGATGCCTCGGCCCTGGCGGCCGCCCGGCAGCTGGGCGCAATTTACGAACCAATGACCTATACCGAGCAACAGACCTATACCTGCGATCCCGGGACCATCATCCCGGTGGCCCAAAATGTTGCCCAGAAAAACAAGGCCGCAGGCAAGCCCATCACCATCAAGGATTCGGATGTGGTTATCGGTCGGTGGAACGCCAACACCCATCTGTTTACGCCAACCCTGGATCAACCCGACGCCGTGAAAGTCACCGCTCGCAGAGATACCGGCAGCAATGGACCGGTGACCACCTTTTTTGCCAAAATACTGGGAATCGACACCGCCGATGTTGCCGCCGATGCAATCGCCGCGCTTACCGGGCAGAGCACGTCCGGGCCGGGAGGGCTGGATATTCCGGTGGGAATCTCCGCCAAATGGTTTGAGCCCGGGTTCTGCAACCAGCCGATCAAATTTTATCCAACCGGCAGCATGGAGGGATGTGCCGGCTGGCATACGTTTACCAGTTGGCCCGCCAATGCCAGCAAGCTCAGAAACATTATGGAAGACATGACGCCGGCGGTGCCGACATTCGAAAGCCCTGAGGCGGTTGCCGGGCAGACCCCGTTTGTGTTTACCGGCGGAAACGTCGCCTCGGCCTTCGATGAGATGGCGGCCCTTTATGAAGCCAAAAAGGACCCGGCCACAGGAGAGTGGGAGACCGTGGTGGTCGTTTACGACAGCAGCGACTGCTCCAATCCCACCGGCAATATCACCGTGCTGGGTTTTGCCACCGCTGTCATTACCGGCGTTAACGGTCCCTCCGATGACCCGGCCCACACCATCTTTGCCGAAGTCAAGTGTGACAATGTCGAGTTCGGTCGGGGCAGCGGCGGGAATTACGGTACCAAAGGCAGTATTCCCGGCCTAGTGGAATAACCCTAAGGGAGAAACCCAATGACTGACAACACCATTTCAATCAACCTCGTGATCAAAGATGAACGCCTGAAACGCAAGTTCGAGGATATGATCGCATCCTTGAAAGGTCTTCGGGTTGTCGCCGCCACCACTCCTCCGCCGGTTGATCTGCTGATCATCGAGCTGGGGGGCCAGATTGACAAGGAGTTTAAACTGATCCGATCGCTGTTAGACTCCGGTGCGGCCGGTGATGTGTTCATCGTTTCGGCCAATACGAACCCCGCTGTGCTGCTGCAGGCGATTAAAACCGGTGTCAAAGAGTATTTTTCCCTGCCGCTCGACGTGGAGGAGGTCACCCAGGCCCTGTGCGCCATCAGAGAGAAGAAAAACAAGTCAGCGGTGAGCGCCCCGTCCAGAAAAGGAAAAATCCTGGATGTGATCGGCAGTAAAGGCGGGGTCGGCTCGACAACCATTGCCGTTAATCTGGCCGCCGAATTGGCCGGCCGGCACCCGGAGTTGACGGTGGCACTGGTGGACATGAACATGCTGTTCGGCGACATACCGCTGTTTCTTGAAATTCAGCCGAAATATCACTGGGGCGAAATTACCAAAAACATCGATCGATTGGACGCCACCTTTTTAATGAACATTCTCGTCCGGCATATCAGCGGTGTTCACGTGCTTCCCTCACCGGGATATCTAAACGGCTATCCGGCACCGACCCCTGAAACCATCGAAAATCTGCTGGGACATCTGCAAAAATTATTTGATGTGGTTATCATCGACGGCGGGCAATCCCTGAACCATACGTCCCTGCGCACGCTTGAAATATCGGACACCGTGCTGCTGGTTGCGCTGCTAAGCCTTCCCTGCATGTCAAATTCAAATAAAATCTTAAAGTCCTTTGACAGCCTGAAATTGATTTCCCGAGAAAATGTCAGGCTGGTCGTCAATCGCTATCTGAAAAATTCTGAAATATCCCTGAAAGACGCACAGGAAAGCATTCAACACGATATATTCTGGACCATTCCCAACGACTACCAGACAACCATGTCGGCGATCAATCAGGGCAAAACAATCAATGCAATCGCATCCAAATCGGAAATCATGAAAAGCCTGCGGGGACTCTCCGATGCCCTGTTTCCGCAACAGGCGCAGGCCGGGAAAAAACCCTGGAAGCTTTTTAAGAGATAATGTCAAACAAACCGCCGTGGTGACGGCGGACAGAGAGGAAACTGCAAATGGATTTGGAACTGGATGATCTGATTCACGGCGAATCGCGCCGATACATTCCCGAGGAATATTTCGATTTAAAAACCCGTATACATGACCGCCTGCTGGACATGGTGGATCTTACGGTGGTCGAAAATCTTGATGAACAGACGCTCCGATCACAGATACGGGTTCTGGTGGAAAGAATCATACGCGAAGACCCCCAGAATATTCCGCTCAACTTAACCGAACGGGAAGCGATTATCACGGAAATACAGGATGAGGTCCTGGGATTCGGTCCCCTGGAGCCGTTTTTGAAAGATCCGACCGTATCCGATATCCTCGTGAATACCTACCGCCGCATTTATGTGGAACGCTTCGGCAAGATGGAGGAAACCGCGGCCCGTTTCAAAGACAACCAGCATCTGATGAAGGTCATAGATAAAATCGTCTCGTCGGTGGGACGCCGTATCGATGAATCCTCTCCGATGGTGGATGCCCGTTTGGCCGACGGTTCCAGGGTCAATGCAATTATCCCCCCGCTGGCGGTGGACGGCGCCATGCTCTCTGTCCGCCGTTTTGGCGGAGAACCGCTGGAGCTGGAAGATTTGATCCGGCTGAAGACCCTGCCCCCCGCCATCGGCGAGCTATTGAAGGGCATTGTTAAAGCCAAGCTCAACATCATCATCTCCGGAGGTACCGGCAGCGGCAAAACGACCACCCTCAATGTCCTGTCCAGGTTTATTCCCGAAGATGAGCGCATCGTCACCATCGAAGACGCCGCTGAACTGCAACTCAAACAGACCCACCTGGTCCGCCTGGAAACCAGGCCGCCGAACATCGAGGGCAAAGGCGAAATCATCCAGCGAGACCTGGTGCGCAACAGCCTGCGCATGCGACCCGACCGGATCATTGTCGGCGAGGTGCGCGGCAATGAAGCCTTCGATATGCTGCAGGCCATGAACACCGGCCACGAAGGCTCCATAACGACCATTCATGCCAACTCCCCGCGCGATGCCCTGATGCGCCTGGAAACCATGGTGGCCATGGCCGGGTTCGATATCCCCAGCGAGTTTCTCAGAAGATATATCAGTTCGGCCATCGATGTCATCATCCATGTGTCGCGAATGACGGACGGTTCCCGACGGCTGGTCAGTTTCCAGGAGATCACCGGAATGGAAGGCAACGTCATCAGCCTGCAGGAAATTTGCTCCTTCGAGCAAACGGGGCTTGATGCCGAGGGTAAAGTCAAGGGCCGTTTCAAATTCCATGGTGTCCGGCCCCGCTTTATGAAAAAGTTCAAGATTCACGGTATTCATATCGCCGGTGACCGCTTTTCGCCGTCTGAAACCGTCGAGGTCTGAAAACCAGAACCAAGGAGACCAGCAATGACCGTTATACTGACCGCTCTGTGGCTTTTTCTGATTACCATATTTGTTCTTGAATTTGGCATCTATAGCTATCGATCCATCCGCTATCCCAACCGCACCCGAATCCGCAAAAGGCTGAAACGCTTGTCAGCTGATATCACCCCGGTTGAACAGCCGGATATATTGCGCAAGAAGGTATTGAGCGAAATCGACTTTTTAAACAAATTGCTGGCCTATCTGCCGGGGATCAAAGCGCTGGACCGCCTCATCGAACAGGCCAATTCCTCCCATTCGCCCGGCTTTTACATTCTGATTTCTCTTTTTCTGGCGATGACCGCGTTCACCGGCGGCTCGATCGTGTCACCCAACCCGTATGTTCCGCTGCTGGGGGGGGTACTGCTGGGGGTGGCCCCCATTGGCGTCCTGCGTCTGAAGAAGAGAAGACGCATCGCATCATTTCAAAAACAATTGCCCGAGGCCCTGGAGTTGATTGCCCGGGCGCTGAAAGCCGGCCATGCCTTTACCAGCGGCATCAAGCTGGCGGCCGAAGAGTTCAAAGATCCCCTGGGATCGGAATTCCAGGCCACCCTGGATGAAATTAATTTCGGGATCGGTGTAGCGGATGCCCTGAAGCATATGTCCAACCGCATTGACTGTCCGGAACTGCGGTTTTTCGTAGTTTCGGTGATTTTACAGCGTGAAACGGGCGGAAATCTGGCCGAAATTATCGAGAGCCTGGCCGGGTTGATCCGGGACCGCTTCAAATTTGAAGGCAAAATCCGGGTGCTTTCAGCCGAGGGCCGGTTGTCGGCGGCAATCCTTGTGACCCTGCCCCTGGTCATCGCGCTGATTATCCACTTGATCAGCCCGGGTTATCTTGAACCGCTGTTCGCGGACCCGTCAGGAAAAGCCGCTGCCGTCTCCGCCCTGACCGGCATGGCGGTTGGCATTGTCTTCATCAAACGAATGATCAAAATAAGGGTCTAACCCCGGGAGAGCAAGAAGATGACACTCAACCATACAGACATCCCCCTGGTATTCAGCATCTTCGCATTTTTTGCCATGCTGCTGCTGTTTTCCGGCATATTGCAATACTGGCGGGGGTTTTCACAAAAACAAAGATTAAAGCACAAAATCCAGTGGGATTCCCGCGACGAGAGTGCCCTGCCGACCGAAATTGCAGCGGTGCCCGGCGATAAGAGGGTAAAGGTTGCTTTCTTGAGCTTGCTGGGATTCATCGGCCGGCGCGTCACCTCTGAAACGTCAAGCGATTACTCCGCCAGCCGCGCTAAATTTTTAAATGCCGGTATCCGTCGGTTGAATGCGCCCACCATTTTCTGGGGCATCAAGATTTTCCTGGCGGTCGGTTTAGCGTTGAGCTTCCTGCTCGCCCGCATTACGGTCTTAAAAATATTCGATCCCTATGCCACGCTGGGCATTTGTCTATTTCTGTCTCTGGGCGGTTTTTATCTGCCCGAATTCTGGCTGCAGGCCAAAATTGCCGGTCGCAAAAAGAAACTGTTTGAAGGACTGCCGGATGCGCTGGATCTCATGGTGATCAGTGTGGAGGCCGGCATGGGACTCGACGCCGCCATTCACCGCATTTCCACGGAGCTCAGACTCACCAACCCCGTCTTGAGTGACGAGCTGAAGCTGCTGACCCTGGAGGTCCGCGCCGGCAAACCGCGCTCCGAGGCCTTGCGCAACCTGGCGCTGCGAACAGATTTGGAAGATGTAAACAGCCTGGTCACCTTGCTGATTCAAACCGACCAGTTTGGTACCAGCGTGGCCCAGACCCTGCGGGTCTATGCGGATAGCTTCCGAACCCGCCGGTTTCAAAGGGCGGAGGAAATCGCGGCCCGGCTGCCCGTAAAATTGATATTTCCCTGTGTTCTGTTTATCTTTCCATCCCTATTCATTGTCATTCTGGCGCCCGCGCTTATTCAACTTTTCCAGGCCCTGGCACCACAATGATAACGAAGACACACGAGGTATAAAAATGAAATCAGAAACCAGAAGTCAACGCTTTAATCCGGTATTCATAGCGGGGGTTCTGCTCATATGCTTTTCGAGCCTGACCGGCTGTATTTCCATCGGCCAGGATACCCGCCAGAACCTTGACCCCGAACAAATGCGGGAGCTGCAAATGCACAGCCAGTATCCGGCTGATGCAGATGCCGCTGTCATGGAAGAGGCTTTGCCCGAAATGACAGCCCGTGATTTCGAAAATCTTGGCGACGGCTATCTGCGCAAGGGCAATCCCCACCAGGCGTTTGTTCAATTCGAAAAAGCATCCCAACTCGACCCTCAAAATTCGATTATCCAGTATAAAAAAGGGTTGGCCTTTCTGGCAGGCCAATTGAACCAGGATGCCATTCGCGAATTTGAAAAGGTGCTTGAAAAAAAGCCCGGCTTCGCCCCGGCCCTGTTGGGCCTGGGACAGGCCTATTTTCAGATGAAAAATTATGAAATCAGCCGGCAGTATTGTCAGCGCGCCCTGGCCTCAGATTCCTCCCTGTGGAAGGCTCACAATTTTATCGCCATGGCCTATGACTATCAACAGAAGCCCGATCTGGCCATAAAGGCCTACAGCCAGGCCATTTTCTTGAATCCTCGCGAAGGCAGCCTCTATAACAACCTGGGTGTATCTTACATGCTGGCCGCTGACTATGAAAAGGCTGCCCGGGCCTTTCTAAAGGCCCTGGAGTTCGGCTATCGCACCCCAAAAGTCTACAACAATTTAGGCCTGGCATTGTCGCAATCAGAAGCATATGACCTCGCGCTGGAGGCTTTTAAAAAAGGTGGGGATCTGTCGACCGCGTATAACAATCTGGGCTGTGTCCTGCTGTCCCAGGGAAAAAGCCAGGAAGCCACGCGCTATTTTGAAAAAGCCATAGCGGTGGATCCCGCCTTTTATGTTAAAGCGCACGACAATTTGAAACGGGCAAAATTGGGTTACCTACACAAACAGTAACCGCTCGTCCCATTGGAGACCGCAGCCCGCAAGGTCGTTAAGAGAGGAAGATACGCATATGAGCGCTAAAAAAGATCTGATCATTCATCTGGCAATTTTTATCTTTTTTCTGATCTCTGTTTTTACAAGCTGTTCGACTGTTTTTCATCAAAGGAACTGGGGCCTGACCGGTGAGGCCGACGTCGATGGGATTCCGCAGAAAGATTATATGCAGTTCGCCACCAGTCTCAGATTCCGCACCCAGGATCCCGAGTCACTTTATCAGCAGGCCCGCCACTTTCAGAGCATCAACAAACATCAACTGGCCCTGTCAGCGCTTGAAGACACGATCCTGGCAGATCCGAAATCCGCCCGGGCCTATAACGCGATGGGGGTCTCATACGACTGCCTGCAGGATTTTGCGCGGGCCGTTCTGGCCTATAAACGCGCGCTGGCACTGGATCCGGATTTCGCCGATGTCTACAACAACCTGGGGTATTCATACTTTCTGCAGGGCAAGATCGATGCCGCGATGGACGCCTTTAATGAGGCCATCGTCCGGCAACCGCGCAATTCAAAATACCGCAACAACCTGGCCCTGGCATACGCCAAAAAGGGCGACTATGATAAGGCCTTTGGCGAATTTAGCGTTGCCGGCCCCGAGGCCCAAGCCCATTACAATATTGCTCAGATTTATTATCAAAACGGCAAATTTGAAAACGCCCGGCACCATCTGGACCAGGCCACCACCATTGCGCCCGATAGGCAGTTGACCAAGACCGGTCTGCTGGCGGCGGCCGCCCTTGCTGAAATAACGGGAGACCGGGAGGATAGCCCATCATACCTACCGGCGCACCAACCGCCTTTTCTGATCGAAAAGGATTAAGCCGGGAAAAAAAAGCTGCGATTCAAAATCGCACCCCCACATCCGCAAACCAGC
>JAFDCJ010000159.1 GCA_019312835.1 Deltaproteobacteria bacterium | reverse complement strand
GACGAGCACAAGTATCATTGCTTCCGCTGCGGCACCAAAAGCCTGGCTGAGATTGATGAGGGCAATATCAAGATCGACATCTGTGTCAATAAAAACTGCGGTGCCATCCATTTGGATCCCGAACCGCCCAAAAAGACGTATACAACTTCAACAGAAGATAAAATAGAAAGGATTGATCCTAAAACCAGGCTTGTCTATGCGATCCGGCTCAACCTGCGACAGCCGGTTTCGTTGGCACGCAAGCCGGATGTGACCGTCAATGCCATCACCTGGCAAACCGAATCGGTGGGATTGAGGCGGCTGGCCCAAATTCGGGAGGATTTCGAAAATGTGGTGGATGTCTTTATCGAAGCCTACCGGTCCGAAAATCAGGCTTCTAACTAGCCCGAATTAAAATGGAAGCAATTCAACACCTGCAAAGACAGCTGGTGCAGGCAGCCTTTGGAGAATCAAGCAATCTTTTATCATCTGTTCCTTCAATTATAAACTATCCACCGACTGAAGTCGCCCGGTATCAGTTTTTTGCTGCAGCCATTCCAAGGCCGCTTCGTGGCTGCGAAAAACGTCTGTGGCCGGATGGTTTAACTCTGTTAAACTCATAAACATCCGGGCCATGCCATATTGAACATCACTGCTGACAACAATGGCGACCGGTCCGCAAGCCAGTTCTGCCGCCAAACTCCATATCCTGGCGGCAATAAAATAGATCACTTCCGGCGTGTCCGGCGGGTCTATTTCTGTGCAATCTACGATTACAGGAATGCCGGGCACAACCAGCGGATCTTTCCGGCGCTTTCTCAGAGCAGTCTGTTCATCCCGGGTGGTGATCTCACCCCAACGGCGGACATGCATAATTCCGGTTTTCTTGTCTACTCTGTGTTCTATTGGCATTTAAAAACTCCATTGCGGGTCGGTCCAACGCCCTCTTCTTCAATTTCACGATGACAGACAGGTTATCCTGCCCTAACCGTAATTTGTCGCGGCTTGGCCTTTTCAGCCTTTGGCAGGGTCAGCCTTAAAACACCGTTGTTCAGAGATGCATCTATATTATTCTGGTCGATCATCTCCGCCAGCGTAAACTGGCGGTGGTAGCTTCCGACCTGATATTCCATCAGAATGTCTTCGGCATTCTGGCGCGATGCCTGCTTGACTTCTCCTGTGAGCGTCAGGGTGTCGTCCCGCAGATCAATGACCAGGTCCTCTGGTTTGACACCCGGTATGTCAGCCAGCATAATGATATCCTTTTCTGTTTCCAGAATATCCACATTGGGGTTAAACACCGGCCCCGGTTTGGTCTGCTCGGGCGGGACGGTTGCTGCCACTTTTTCCTTGGCCTGAAGCTCTTTAATTTCAGCCATGATATTCACCTCCCCTTATCAAGTGAGTCCTTTACAGGTATTATTTTATCGAAATCTGTTTTGGTTTCGCCGCTTCGGCTTTGGGAACCGTGATACTCAAAATTCCGTTGCTGTAACTGGCCTGGATTTTGTCAACCTCAATATCATTTGGTAAAGCAATCACCCGGTTGAACTGGCCCCCTTCACGCTCGCGCCGGTGATATTTCACATTTTCGCCCTCTGAGGCGATTCGGCGTTCTCCGGAAATGGTCAGGTTTTTGCCGGTAGCCGAGATTTGGATTTCCCTGCTTTCGAGACCGGGCAACTCAGCACTAATGAAAAAATTTTCCTTGTCTTCGCTGATATTGACCAGGGGGAAAACACCTGCATGGGTTGGCCAGTAGGCTCGGCCGACAACCTGACCGAAAAGACGGTCCATGTCTCGCCGCATGCGTTCCAGGTCGTCAAACGCACTGCGCCAGCCATAATTTGGAAAGTCCAACATACGTTTAAGTATCATTTCGAATTCCTCCCTTCTATTGCCCGGGTTTAACGCACTTCAATTTTTTGAGGCTCGGATTCCCCGGTCTTTTTGAATACATTCTTGAGAATCCCCATTTTCTAGGGTTAACTCTGCATGGTCTGTGCCAAATTTATAACATATTGTTATCATATTATATTATTCAAAAATGGGGGTACCGATAAGAACACAGAATTCATGATACATTCCAAATATCAATCTCTGTCTCCGGGCCTACCCTTCCGCAGACTTCTAATAGATTGATAATATTGTTAATTGAAATGTACGAATCCGCTGTTCCGCTATCCTTAAAACCTGAACTCACAGTTCGGGTTTCAATCAATCGCCGGATCCTGTGAGAACTGCTGATCGGAGAACGGGATAGACAAACCGGATGGGAATCGATATGGGGCGTTTTAAAATGGTCTCAGTCTTTAAAGGCTTCTTTCTGGATGCCGTACTTTGCCATGAGCTTGTTTAGCTGGCGGGAGGTGACGCCGGCATCTTCGGCGGCACGATTGACCTTGCCCTTGCTGCGGGTGAATAGCATTTTAAGATACTGGCGCTCAAAGTCTTCGATGGCATGCCGCCGGGATTCTGCCAGTGTCAGGTGGTCTTGAACCGGTAGTACCGTATGCATGTCACTGGATTCGAAAATCCCGGTGGGAAAGCTTTCCGGGGTCAATACTTTTGTTGTTTCAAGGATACAGGCCCGTTCCAAAAGGTTTTCCAGCTCGCGGATATTCCCGGGCCAGGCGTAGGTTTTGAACGCCCGCAAAACCTGGGGATGAATCGAGGTGATCGTCTTTTCATGTTTTTGCCTCAGCTTTTTTAAAATAACGTCAACTATCTTGGGGATATCCTCGACGCGCTCCCTGAGCGGGGGTATTTCCACCGGAAACACATTCAGGCGGTAATAAAGATCTTTTCTGTATTCACCCCGTGCACACATACCGGTCAGATCGGCGTTGGTGGCGGAAATCACCCTGGCGTCGGTCTGCAGTGTTTCTTCACTACCCACCCGGCTAAAGGTGCCGTCCTGGAGCACCTGCAACAACTTGATCTGGGCGGGAGGCGTTAGGGTGCCGATTTCATCCAGAAAAATAGTGCCGGTGCGGGCCATTTCAAATTTACCGGGCTTTTGGCGCACCGCACCGGTAAAAGCGCCTTTTTCGTGTCCGAACAGTTCGCTTTCCAGGAGCGTGTCCGGAATGGCGCCGCAATGAACACTGATGAAGGGTGCCTCACAGCGGTTGCTGTGGATATGGATCATTCGTGCCAGCAAACCTTTGCCGGTGCCGGTTTCACCGATAAGCAGCACGGTGGCCCGGGTCGGGGCAACCGAACGTATTTTTTTGAAGACATTCCGCATTTCAGTATCATAGGTTCCGATGACTTCCAGCCATTCTGGTTTCCAGAATTGATCCCTCAAATAGTCAAGTTCCAGATGTTGGGATGCAGACGCATCAACGAAATCAATGACAAGCCGGACCTCAGAAGGATCTATGGGATAGGTCAGATAGTCATAAGCGCCGGCTTTGACAGCCTTGACAGTATCGCGAATGAAGTCCTTGGAAGATAAAATCAAAATCTCCACCAGGGGATTCATGTCTTTGAAGAGTTGGATCGCCTCAGCGACCGTGTCTGTCTGGGAAGTCTCCTGCAGCAATTTCAAATCGGAAAAAATAACATCAAACGCAAATTGGCGGTGTAAATTAAGTGCCTCCTTGATGCCAGCGGCATTCTGCACCTGGCAATCGGAAGGCAGCGACTCAAGAATCAGGCGGGCTTCGTCTTCTTGTGGAGAAATTATCAGAATGGATTTCATAAATATACCTGAATTGAAGAATATGGCCGGTTTGTTACAGGCATCGGATTATATAAGCAAAAATATACAAATGCTGTCAAGCGATAATGCGCCAGGGTTTATCCATTGACGCCGGTCTAAAATCGGAACAAATAATTCCGTATTGCGTGCCTAATTTCATACAAATGGTTTAATATCAGTAGATTGTAAAATTTGCACAGTTTTTGCTTTATATAGGGTGCCGGTTTGATATACTTCAAGCCGAACCGTCAATATCGGAGTATTTAATATGCACCATAACGCGATTGAAGAAAAGAAAGAAATAACGATTATCGGATTTGTTAAAGAAATTGGTAACAACTGGAAGTCTGGACGCATCGTCATCTCGGCCGAAAACGAATTTTTTGCGGTCAAAGCGAATGAGGAGGGGAATAATCTGCTGTATGAAGTCGGCAACAAGGTCGAAGCCACCGGAATTATCTCCAGGACCAAAGACGGCCGCCTGCAAATTAATGTCACCGGGTATGAAGTTTTTGAAATGGATGAAGACGATCTGGAAGATTACGGCGACCATCCTGGCAATTACTTTGATCCGGACAGCTGAGTCGGGGAGTGGATAGCGCTGATTAAACTCCGCAGCCGACAACCATTGCGCCAAGCACCGATTGTCGATAACAACCGGAAAGGAGGACCGCATGCCCACCTATGAATTTGTTTGTAAAAAATGTCAAAAGCAGTTTTCAGTCTACTTGAGCCTGGCGGACTACGAAAAGAAAAAATATGCCTGCCCGAAGTGCAATAGCCGCAGCGTCAAACAGCAGATTACATCGTTTCAGACCCAGACATCACGCAAAAGCTGATTTGCGAAAATAAACAGCGACGGGCGGTTGGGGATACCGATAAGGTAATCGGCATCATCAGGCAGCAGGACCTGTTCTTCGAAATCGAAAGGATCTAGAGAGCGCCAGGGCAATGATCAACGCCAGGGGCTCAGCCTAAAAATCTTTGATCTTTTTCATTTTCGAATGCATTTTGAAGAATCGACTTTCGGCCTCGCTACTCCCGATCAATATTACCTCATTATGTTCGCTGAGGCGATCGGATCATCACTGGTAGTGAAACAGGACGCTCTATACCGTCACCATCACAATCAGGGCCAGGAAAAATTTTATCAATATCCAGATGTTGCCCAGGGGTCCGGGGTCGGCTTCCACCTCCAACCTGAGCCGGCTGATGCTGAAAAGGGCCAGATTCATACCCGAAAAAACGGCCGACTGGGAGATACAGACTAAAATTCCGATCCAGGTAAGCAAGACCATAAAGAAGGCAGTGTCCGTCAGAAATTCCTCTGAGTGAATAAAAGGGTGAAAACGCTGGCGCCCGAATGAAAACAGTCTTCCTCATCGGCGCAATGGGGGCAACGGCTGATTTTTCCAGGGCAGGTGTCGCTTTCTGCTGGTATGAATTGGCATCGCGAAGAAGTCATATTTATTTTGAAATTGTACTGCTCGGAGAAGATTTTCATGCGCAGGAGATCCGCCCCCTTGCCGCCGGCATTAAAGTCAAAAGGTCTCAGGGATGAGTAGGCCGTGGTGTCCCGGGCCACGATAAAACCTTCAAATATGTGCTTTTGACTCTCAGCGGTGATGCCGATCCCATAGTCGTGAACTGCCAACTCGACCCCATTTTCTTTCATACGGACGCTGATGACGACCTTGCCTTCATCGGGGGTGTTTTCAATCGCGTTCCGTATCAGTCCGTCAACAATTTTTTGGATTACGTCCGCGGGGAGGTGAATGCCAGGCGTTTCCGCTTTCAAATCGGCTATGATTTCCACCTCCCGGTGCGCAAACCGGGGCTTCAGCACGGTTAGCCTTTCCCGGACACAGCCGGCCAGATCGATTTCCGATATTACCTCCTCCCGGCCGTCGAATAACGCCTGAACCCGTTTGCGGATCCGAACGGCTGCGGACGCATCTTCCGTCTCATCAGCAACAAGGGCTTCGAGCAGATCGCTGCACTCGCCGAGCAGCAGAGAAAGCAGACCTTGATTCCGGTGGGGTCTGGTCTGCATGATGTCTTCAACCTGCTGCTGGATATCCAGCACCCGGTTCAGATTCCTTCGCGCCCTCTCCATGGCGGCTTTCCAGTCCTCCTCCGGAAGCGGCATTAATTTTTTTTCCAGGAAACTCAAAGATGCCTTGAGAACGGAGAGCGGCGTTTTCAATTCATGGGACAGGTGGTTGATGGCCTTTTCCCTGGCCTTGTTCGATCGGCTGACTTCCCGGTAAGCGTGCGCAAGCTTTTCCGACACCCTTGCGTTTTCAACAAAAAGGGCCACGGTCCCTGCGATCAGTGTTAAAAGCTCGACATCCGTCTGGTCAAACTGCCCTTCGATCTTGTTGCGGGCGCACAAAACCCCGATGATTTGATTCCGCCCCCGTAAAGGTACTTCCAGCATATTGTGTGTGACGTACCCGATTTTTTGATCCACTCCCGGATAGAAATCAGGCTCGCGGGAAGGGTCGGAAACAATGATCGGTTGTCCGGTACGGACAACTTTACCTGCAATGCTTTTGTCCGCCGGAAAGCGAAACTCCTTAATCCGCTTCTCGGTGGCGGCGCTGTCATGGGCAACACCGACATAGGAGAATTCGTTTTTTTCCGTATCCAGTAAGATGACCAGGGCCACCTCCGTGTTCATGACGCCCCTGATCTCATCGCTGATGTAGTCCAAAAGCTTTTCCAATTCGGGGTAGGCCGGCAGGGCGGTACTGATGCGCAGAAGAACCTCTTTGTTGCGGGCCGATCTTCTTTCCCGGGTAAGGTCTCTGAGAATAATCAATTCAGCAGCATCGCCTTCGTTGTCCGCTGAAAGAGCTGCCATCCGGACGGCCACATCCAGCACCCGGCCGTCTTTGGTCAATCGCCGGGTTTCGAGACGCCGGACAAACTTTTCCCGGTTCGGTCCCTTGATTACCTGCCCGGCGTCCTCACTCAGATTCGGCGGTACATAGGGGATCTGTTTGCCGGCCAGTTCGTCAAGGGTCCAGCCGAACAGATCGGTAAAGGCATCATTGACGTAATGTACCGTGCCATCCAGTCTCAGGACAACAATGGGATAGGGGACAAATTCGAGCAGATCCGTGGCCCGTCCTTCGGCCCTGCCAGGGATTTTATGCCGGTGCTGATAAGAACGACGCGATTCATTGTCCATGGTGGTTATCTTGCGGCTTTGTCTGCGGTTCGGTCTTCATTCCTGTTCTTTGTTTTTTGGGATGCCACGCCAGCCATGCCTGCCCTGGCATCGATGGCAGAATCGAAATTGTTGATTTGTTCCTGGGGCAGCAGCAAATCCTTCAGGCCGTATATCTGCATCCGGCATGACTGGGTAAACAACCGGTTGACCAGCAGCAGCGAGGCGATTTCCATTTCCTGTATTTTCTTTTCGGTCACCGCCTTCAGGGTGTTTCTGATAAACCGGTTGTCGGCCTCTTCGATCTGGGCGAAGGCGGCCAGCAGGCTGCGGTACTGGGCCTCCTTTTCTTCCAGGGTAAGAATTCGACTCATATCGTGGTAAAGCTCCACCAGGCGCTTGCGAAACAGCACATACTGGGCATTTAAATATTGATTGTCCGAACCATCGAACTCATCCAGATTGTGTCGAATGCCTTTGAAGTTTTTCAACGAGTTTATCATATTGCGCGAGGCATAGATCAATCGCTCCAGCTCCTTGACCTCTGCTTCGGTCAGCTTTTGCATCTGGACCTTGGAATAAAAGGTGAAAATTTCGGCATGCAGCAGCTTGATATTCTCGTATAGCTCATCGAGGGTGTACTTGCGCCTGCGGTTGATTTCAATCGGCAGATCCGTATCGAATACCAGCTTTTCATCGATTCGCAGCAGCCGCAGGCAGTAAAGCTGGCATTCGGCCAGCAGATGGCCGATTTCCTTTCTGAGGGCTGCGGTGGCGGCATCCGTGACTTCCGAGGGGGTCTGCTCCAGATAGACGGTTAGAATCACTTTATAATCCGGGTAGATTTTAGTGAGCAAGCGCGACAGGGGACCGAGGAACGGAAAAAAGATGATGACTCCCAGGATATTGAAAACCGTGTGAAACAGGGCCAGCCCCACCAGGCTGTCGTTACGGATATCCACTAAAAACGAGACAAGCCCTACCATCGCCGGAAGCACCGAAAACGCCGCCACACCGGTGACAACATTGAAAGTCAAGTGACTCAGGCTAACCCTTTTCTTGACCTGCGCCCCCCCGATGGCGCCCAGCAAAACGGTGATGGTCGTCCCGATATTGGCACCGATGACCATTGCCGCCCCAATGTCGAAGGTAATCAGTCCGCTGTTGAGCGCCGTCAGCACGATGGCAATGGTGGCCGCACTGGAGTGCATCAGCGCGGTGATAAACGTGCCGACCAGCAGGTAAAACCACAGCCCGTAATCGGGAACTTGTTCCAGGCTGAAGGTTTGGGCGAAACTTTCGACGCTGACCTTCATGAAATCAAGGCCCAGAAACAAAAACCCAAACCCGATGAGCAGACGCGTGACCTGGAACGGCTTGAAGCCGGGTCTAAAAAAAATAAGACCGATGGCGCTCAATCCGATAAACGGCAAGGCCAGACTCTCAATTTTGATCTTAAACCCGATGGTGGCAATGATCCAGGCGGTCAGGGTGGTACCGATATTAGAGCCCATGATCACGCCGATGGCATTTTGCATGTTCATGACACCGGCACCCACAAAGGCCAGAACCATGAGCGAAACTGCCGAGCTGCTTTGTAGCAGGGCGGTGACCAGCGCAC
This sequence comes from Deltaproteobacteria bacterium, assembly GCA_019312835.1. Lineage (GTDB taxonomy): Bacteria > Desulfobacterota > Desulfobacteria > Desulfobacterales > JAFDCJ01 > JAFDCJ01. The sequence goes on along the minus strand of JAFDCJ010000159.1, from coordinate 2,195 downwards.
CGCTGCCGATTGAGCGCAGCCTGCCGTTGGTATACACGCGGATGATGCGCCTGAAAGCTCTTCCGGATAAGGTTCTGACCGATTCTTCCATCAGAAACATCCCGAACAGGAAAATACCGAGTCCGGCCAGCAATTTCCATAAATCCAAATGAACTGTCATGCTTTTACTTATACCCTCTCTTTATGGTCGTTCGCTTTGCGCGCCTGGTCCCTGCATTTACGAGTAATTCTAAAATTTAAGTGACGCTTGTCGGCCATGGCGTATGGTTGTTTCAGTTTCAGCGGACGTTTGTCTGTCCATTCATGCGGTTTTCCAGGGCTTCAAGCTGTGCGGATAATTCTTGAGGTAATTTATCGCCAAATCCGGCATAGTATTCTTTTACGGAGGCGATTTCCCGGCGCCATGCTTCAATATCGATTGTCAGGAGTTGCCGCATAACCGCCGCCGGAACATTAAGTCCCTTTAAATCAATGGCGTCCGGAGTGGGCATAAAGCCGATGGGGGTTTGCATGGCGTTGCCGCTGCCCGATACCCTTTCAAAAATCCATTTAAGAACCCGGCTGTTTTCACCAAACCCCGGCCACAGCCATTTACCGTTTTTATCTCTGCGAAACCAGTTCACATAGAATATCTTCGGCAGTTTGCCGGCATCTGTTCTGGCACCCATGTTCAGCCAGTGTTGCAGGTAGTCGCAGATATGATAACCGCAAAAAGGCAGCATTGCAAATGGGTCGCGGCGGACCTGACCGATGTTGTCTGAAATTGCTGCGGCCGTGATCTCGGAGCCCATGATAGAGCCCATGAAGACACCATGGTTCCAGTCAAAGCTTTCATGTACCAGCGGAATGGTGCTGGGACGGCGACCACCAATTAAGATCGCAGAAATGGGAACACCGACGGGATTTTCCCACTCGGGCGCCATAACCGGGCATTGGCTGGCCGGTGCCGTGAAACGGGCATTGGGATGTGCTGAAGGCCCATCTGATCCCGGCCGCCAGTCGTTTCCCCGCCAATCGACAAGATGTCCAGGTGGATCCGAGCCGATGCCTTCCCACCAGACGTCACCATCATCGGTCAACGCCACATTGGTGAAGATGGTATTGCTTCGTATGGTTGCCATCGCATTTGGATTTGAATTCATGGAAGTCCCGGGGGCAACACCGAAAAATCCGGCTTCAGGGTTAATGGCGTACAACCTCCCGTCGGCGCCGAATTTCATCCAGGCAATATCATCCCCGATGGTCTCAACTTTCCAGCCCGGCACGGTGGACACCAGCATGGCCAAATTAGTTTTGCCGCAGGCACTGGGGAAAGCACCGGCAATATATTTCTTTTCACCGGCGGGGTTCCTCAGGCTCAGGATCAGCATATGTTCCGCCAGCCAGCCTTCATCTCTCGCCAGAACGGAGGCGATGCGAAGGGCAAAACATTTTTTTCCTAAAAGGGCATTGCCACCATAACCCGACCCATAGGACCAGATTAGTCTATCTTCCGGAAAATGGCTGATATATTTTTTTTCCATTGGCGCACAGGGCCAGATAGCATCTTTTTGATCTTCTGCCAGAGGCGCGCCGACCGAATGCAGACAGGGTACAAATTCTCCATCTTCTCCCAGCGCATCAAGAACAGTTTTGCCGATGCGCGTCATAATGCGCATATTTACCACGACGTAAGGACTATCGGTAATTTCGATACCAATTTTAGAGATCCTGGATCCGATGGGGCCCATTGAAAAGGGAATGATGTACATCGTACGGCCTCTCATGCTGCCGTCATATAATTTTTTCAGGGTTGTTTTCAGGTCTTCAGGATTAATCCAGTTGTTCGTAGGGCCTGCGCCTTCCTTTTTTTTTGACGCAATAAAAGTCCGATTTTCTACGCGAGCGACATCGGATGCATCACTGCGGAAAAGATAGCACCCCGGGCGTTTCTCAGAATTCAAAGGTGTCGCCATTCCCGCATCAACCATTTGGCGCAACAGGCGGTCGTTTTCTTCCTGCGATCCGTCAATCCAAACAACCTGGTCGGGTTTTGTCATATGGGCCATTTCATCAACCCATTTTTTTAACGTCTTATTTTTTGTCATCATTTGAACCCTTCAAATTAATTTCAGTTCCAATTTCAGTCGACTTGCAAAAAGAAAGCGGCGCCCACAGCCGGACCTGCCTGCTTTCTGCATCTGCTCGGTTATTTC
>JAFDCJ010000158.1 GCA_019312835.1 Deltaproteobacteria bacterium | reverse complement strand
CATCCGTTAATCGTTATTGGATATTGGTTATTTGTAGTCAGAACGATTTTGGGCTCCAGGAAACAAATAACCAATAACAAATAACTAATAACATCCCAATTGGCCACAATTGGGATTACATAAGGTACTTGAGTTCTGAAGGCAGCGGCACCCCCTTGCCCATGGTATCTTCACCGTAATTAACGCCTGCCAGAATCTCAATATCCTTCAGGGTTCGCGCATCGCCCTCAAATACGACTTCCTGAAGATTTTCCTTTTGAATTTTGCCGCCGGCCCACTGGATATCCAGGACGCTGCTGGCATCGAAACGGTCCTCACCGAGGCACAACTCCACCTGCCCCCCATAGTGTTGCACGATCTTGGCCACCAAAAGGCTGGGCCTGGCATGAAACCCAAGCTTTTGAGGGATGTTCACCTTGATTTTAGCCCGTTCGATGTTCTCATTGAGAATCTCTCCCGCCAGCTCCTGGCCGTTGGTCAAAAAATGACAGGCGTAAAACAAACCGTAATTGATGGTTCGATCCAGCAAAATGGCAGGATTGATCAGCGACGCCAATTTATCCTGAATGATTTTATAGGTGTTTTTATAGCCGGCCTCGTATAGATGACGCTCATAAAAGTGAAGCAGCCGCCCGACCATTTGCAGCAGATGAAATACCACCGAGAACGCCCCCCGCAGCTGCTTTAATTTGCGATTACCGTAACGAAAACCGCCGTGAATGACATAGGTATCAAAAGAGGATTGAAGGCTGTGCAGCAGCATCTCATAGCGTCGTATCTCAACTTCATTGATCTTGTCGGGGACCAGCAAAAGGATGTCTTCATGCGGATAGGGCACATAAAACTTCAGTTGATCAAAATCCTTGGTAATATTTAAAAACTCACTGGCTATTTTCACAATATGCTTTTTCTGCAAATCCTTGTCCTGATCATCAATGTTATAGCGCAGTAAATCATCGGTGGTAATGCTCGGAAAATCATCCTTGCTGAATTGATCTTCAGGAACGGGAATATCGTGCCGCTGGGCTTCCTTCAGAATAACGGGCGCCATATCTGCAAGGGTCTTGGTTAAGAAATCAAGCGTCACTTCGCCGTCTTTTTGAAAATCGCTATAGTTGGACAAATCGTAAAAGACCAGGCGATTGGACAGATGCTTTTGAAAGTTGGCCCCCAGGCTCAGATGCCTGACAGCCGCGGCCAGCTCGCGATAATAATACCAATCTTTGTTATTTTTAGCGCCATGAAAATCCAGAAAATCCTCCAACAGCATGGATGAAGAAATCAACTTTGAATATAATTTTTTGGTAAATTCATTGCGGGGGTCTTCTATCCGGGTGATATAGCGGCAGCATTTTAAATAATCATGGGAGAAGATGCAGACTTTTTTATCGAAAGCATTCTTCTGGCTGGTCTGCGGTTTATTCATGGGTTGGGTTGTATCCTTTAGGGAAGCCAAATTTCGACCGCCGTTTTTTTTAGGCTGTCATGTCAGATAATAGTTTAAATAGAAATTCCACCTATTTGGCGCAGGGGTATGACCTTCAGACTGGTGGATAACGGCCGAAGCAATCCATAAGCCGAATTCTGTTCCCGGAACCGGTTACCCTGAACCGGGCAACGATCATTCATCTAAGGATGCCGATTGCTCGGCACCTCTTGCGACCTACCCGGAAGCTCGGGCGGGCAACCCTCGAACGCTTCCCTATTTGGTCTTGCACCAGGTGGGGTTTGCCAAGCTTCTCCGGTCACCCGGAGAACTGGTGCGCTCTTACCGCACCGTTTCACCCTTACCCGGTGACTCCCGGCGAACCGGGAAATCACCGGGCGGTATACTTTCTGTTGCACTTTCCTTCGTGTTGCCACGACTTCACGTTATGAAGCACCCTGCCCTATGGTGTTCGGACTTTCCTCCGGATCAAAAAATGATCCCGCGATCGTCTGGATTACTCCGACCGTCCATTTTGATCTTGCCAGAAGATAATTCTCTCACAACTGGGACAGTATTTCAAGGTGTTGCCCCGCTGGAGTTCATTGAACATCTGGGGCGGTATATTCATATTGCACCCCTGACAGACGGCATTTTTCACTGCCGCAATGGCAATCCCATTGCTTTGTTTCATCAATTGATGTTTGAAAATATTCAACAAGCCGGCATCCATGGCAGTCGCAGCCGCTTCGCGCTCAGATTGCAGCCGGGCTAGATCCTTTTTGCCCTGTTCGGCCGTTTGAACAAGCGAATCTTTTTCCTGTTTAATCTCATTGAGAATTCTCGAGTATTGTTTTTTGGTCTCATTCAGAGACTGTTCGGCCGTTTCGATCTGCTCAAGAAACTCAAGCATTTCATCTTCTATTTTCGAGTTTATGGCTTTAACGTCTTCTATTTCTTTTAAGGACGACTGGTATTCTTTGTTGGTTTTGACGGATCTTAATTTCTCCTGGCTTTTTTTTATCTTGCTGACATTTAGTTGAATATCAGATTCATAGGTGCGATATTTTTTGTTGAGTTCTTCGATCAATTTTTCATCATCTTCAACTTTGGTGGTAAACGCGTCCAGTTTGTTATCCAGGTCCTTGATTTGAACCGGCACATCGCGTAAATAGGCTTCAAGTCTACCAGTTTCAATGTGGATCCGCTGGAGCTTGACAAGGTCATTGATATCTTTTTGGGTAAGGTTGGTCATGTTTGATTTCCATTTCTGTTTTAGGCCATTCGGCCGAATCTCTCCCAGCAGACTGAACGCGGCTTAACCACCGGGTCCTGGAGATTCTTGTCCTGCGGCAGCCTGACGCCACAGCCGGCTGATGGTAGGGATGGTATCCAATTGGCTCGCAGCTGCAAACTTATTATAAGACCTCAAAAGGATCTTTTTCAATATTACAGGCTTCAACAACAGCATCAAAGCCGGATTCAGCCAAAATCGCGTCCAGCCGCGCAGCCAAATCCTCCGTAATAAAGCTCTCAGACGAAAAATGGCCGATGTCGATAACCCCCAGTTTGGCTGCTTCAACATCTCTGGCATCATGATAGCGGATGTCTCCACTGATATAAGCCTGCGCCCCGGAGGCAAAAAAGTTTTCGAGCAGACTTGAACCACTGCCGGTACAAAGGGCCGCTTTTTTAACCACCAGATGAGGATCCCCGGCGAATTTTATGGTTTTAAGCCCCATTTTCTTTTTGATCTGCCTTGCGAAGGACCTCAAATCCATCGCTTTAGCAAGACAGGCAACCCGCCCAAGACCAGGCTGATGTTCCGGGGACATCACCGCATGGTTATCCTGCTGGCAACGGTTGACTTCTTGGCCGGTCACCAGCGGTTTCAAGTCTTTGAGCCCAAGGCGACGGGCAAGCATATCGTTAAGACCGCCCGTGGCGCTGTCCAGGTTGGTGTGAGCAGCAAAAATGGCCAGATTATTGCGGGTAGCCCGGTGAATGACGGCCCCCAGGGACGTGTTGAATTCAAGGGATCGCAACGGCTTAAAGATAAGGGGATGATGGGTGATCAGCAAGTTAACCTTCTGGGCGCAGGCCGCCTCGATAACCTGCAAGGTCGGATCCAGGGCGACCCAGATTCTGGTGACCGGCCAGGATGGATCGCCTAGTTGTAATCCGCAATTATCCCATTCTTCCGCCAGGAAAGGCGGCGCCAGTTTGTCCAAAATATCAATAATGTCAGAAAGCGCAGGTGCCATGATCATTCCGAAATTTAAAAAAAAGCAATTAAAAAAGCGCGGGTCATGAAACCCACGCTTGTATCTTCACCGCCCATGGCCAGCTTGCCATATCACGAGGCGCCATGCTCACTAACTGCTTTGATGGCCGCAAACTGTTGTTTTCCATCAGCCGGGGCTGCATATCATCGGTGCCTCGTCCGTAATCTGTTTGAAAACCAGTTTCATGTTAACACTGAAATGGGCCCACCTGGGATCGAACCAGGGACCTACCGGTTATGAGCCGGTGGCTCTGCCAACTGAGCTATGGGCCCGCATTTTGACCCGCTTAAAAAAACTGAGCATTTAGTAGTAGAAATCTAATAACTAATCAAGAGATATCACAATTAAGAAATTCGAAATCCGAATATCGAAACTCGAAGCAATATCGAATGACCGAAATTCGAATACCCCAAACAAATACCTTGAAAATGCCGAGACAGCCTCAAACGGCCTGAACATTGAAGCATTCGAATTTAGTATTCTTGCCTGCCTCGGGCGGGTGAACACCGGTTTTCGGAATTCGGAGCTCGAATTTCCGGTAACACCGGTCTAGGTGTCGATGAAGTTCTTCAGTTTCCGACTCCTGGTGGGGTGTCGCAATTTTCGCAACGCCTTGGCTTCTATCTGGCGAATACGCTCGCGGGTAACCGAGAAATCCTGCCCCACCTCTTCCAGGGTGTGATCGGCCTTTTCACCGATCCCGAATCGCATGCGCAATACTTTTTCCTCGCGTGGCGTCAATGTGGCCAATACTTTGCGGGTCTGTTCGGCAAGGTTCATGTTGACAGCCGCGTCGGAGGGCAGCATGAATTTTTTATCCTCAATAAAATCGCCTAGATGGCTGTCCTCTTCTTCGCCAATGGGGGTTTCCAGGGAGATCGGTTCCCGGGCAATTTTGAGTACCTT
>JAFDCJ010000157.1 GCA_019312835.1 Deltaproteobacteria bacterium | reverse complement strand
AGGCGTGCCAGAAAGAGAGCCGACGGAACACCGCTGATGGTTATCATTTCCGGGTCAATTTTTACAGCGGCCAGGCTTTCGATATACAGGTTTAGCTCTGATTTCGGCACGGCCACGGCAATCAGATCCGTCTGGTCGCTGACGCGCTCGGTTTCCAGATCAATGTAATCGATAACCAGGTTGTCCACTGCAAACGGGACCATGGGCTCCAACTCAAAGGGCAGAACCATTCGAATTTTTTTGGCCTCCTTGAAGGGGACTTTCAGGATGCGATATGAAAAATGATCGGCCGCGATTGAGACAACGCAGTCACATCCCGCCGGATCGATTTGACTGGCGAGGGCTTCCAGGGCCGCTTTGATATTGTCCGGATCCTGTTCGGAGTCCGGTATGGGGATAAAGGCATGGGTATCGATCCGGTTTTCGCGCAGACCGGTCTTCACCACTACCGCGGATACGGACTCTTTGCGAATGTCGATGCCGAGTACTTTTCTGCTCATGGCTCTTATAAGGTCATTGGTTAAAAGGGTTTTCCCGATCTAATCGAAACTATTTTGTTGCTCACACAGCCGCCACGGCGCAAAGACGATTTAATTCTGCAACATTATAAAATTCATTGCGAGCGGTGCGCCCTGGCGTGCGAATTAAGTTAACCCGCCGTTATCGGAATTAATTTGAACCTGTTTTTTCGCTCAGGGCGTTTCCCAGTTTAGAACCCTGCATGACCATTTGCCGGATTCGGGGTTTTTGACCCGGTTTACCACCGCTATGACAGATGCCTGGGTGCTTTCAAAGGACGCCGTGGACTGGATCCGAAATACATCGGATGCCACGGTAATGATCCTGGAATCTATCGTGACGTCACTGAGCCCTGTAATATTTTTATACCATTTAGGGTTGGAAAAGTCATGGACATCTTTTTCAGCCGCAATTTCCTGCCGCATTTCAAAAACCGTTTGGGCCAGATCCTGATTTTCAGTTCCCAGCAAAGCTGCCAGCACCGGGATATCAGCCGTGTTGATGTTGATGCGCCCCGGCCAGTTGAAATTGGTGCCCGCGGCCACGGCCAGCCCATGGACGGTCATATAATTGGCCAGACCCGGTGCCTCCTTGGTGCCGTAAAACAGCCGGGGGGTAATTCCTTTTATCAGCAAAAGTTCGTTCAGATCCTCTAAGGGACCATTGCGACTGGTATAAGGCGGGTCCTTTTCTTCGTAGTAGCTGGATTCTGCCCCGCTTAAACCGGTTGTTGCTTCGTCATCGCCGCTGTCGAGCCAGTCTTTAACTGAATTAACGATGGCGGTGGGGCTGCTGTCTTCCTGCAGATCGTCCTCGTTGCCGATGATACTCAACAAACGCTCCCAGAGCATCACCTGGGATTGGTTGAATTGGCGGCTGTCCGGAAACCTGACCAGGGCATTGACCTGAACTTTGCCCAGCTCGTCGGTGATTTTGACCGCGAGTTTTCCTTTTTCAAACGGGATCTCCTGCAGAATTTCGTCGATTTTTTCGGGATTGGCCCAGTCTTCATCAAGGGAGTCGAAATTCGACTCGCCCTTGTCTTTAATCAACAGGGCCATGGCAGCATGAACCCCTGAGGAAGCCATGTATGACAGCGTCATCCGATCCCGCACGGAAGCGGTGGAGATCACCTCAAATCTTGCCCGCCGGTTGTATTCCAGGGCAGCGGCTACAAGGATCGTTGTTACGGACAGGGTTATCAGCAGCGCGATGCCCCGGTTGTCTGCAATTATTTTCTTGAATAGCGGCATGGTGGAATTCTGATTATGCTTTTTTGAACACAAATTTGCACAGCCTTACACACAAAAGGCTTTTAAGGTTAACGCCTGAAAGCCCCGTCAAGACAGCCCCATTTTCCGTATAAGTGCTACCTTGATTTAAACTATCCGCTTAATCCGTGTCCCATGCAATATAATTACAGGCTACTCGATTTTCGCTCGCCGGGTTGCCAGGCGGACAGTGGTTTCAAAATTGTATGATATGGTTTCGTCACCGATTTCCAGCGCAATGCGGATGGCCGCCGGTGTCGCGTAGCCAACTTCGCTTGAATCGGAATCCCACTCATCGAATTCCTCGCCCTGAGTATCTATGTACTTGAATGCTAACGATTTTAAATTATTACATAAAACAGGGTCGCTGGCCCGTTCCTCAAATTCCGGATAGGGATATAAGGAATCCGCCCGTCTCAATACCACTTGACCGTTATTTAAGGCCTGGGCGTAATAAATAATTTCAGCAATTCCCTGCCGCCTGGTATTCTCCAGGGGAACATGGGCACCGCTGGTGAACCTGATAGTTGCAAAACTTGTGCCACCTACATCCATTGTGGCGCCGACCAGGCGATAGGAATCGGGCGGATCGTTGAACTCGGGCTTTTTGTAAGGAGGCGATTGCCGGGCATATATGGCTCCCAGGTCAAGGGTCATGCGGTTCAGGCAACTTTTAGCCATTTCATAGTAGCGGCTGCTGGTATTCAACGTGTCGGTGGTGGAGAATACGGCGTTGAAAGAGGCCAGAACAGCGGTCACCACTATTCCCAGAATCAAAAACGCCAGCAGGATTTCCATCAATGTGAAACCATGTTGCGTTGCTTTTCTCTTTCGAACATATGTGGCTAACTTACCGGTCATAAGCTCGCTACCGGCGGGTATAAGGCAGAGGGTATAAGGTATAAGGTTTGAGGTATCTGTGGCACGGTTAAGTTCCATCGTCGGCTTTATCCTCTGCCATTCATACGCTGTTGTCTGTCCGACATGTTGTGACCTTCGGCCCTATACCTTCTATCTTCCACCTGATTACTATTAACTTTAGAGGGTTAGAACCCTTACTCAAATTGCTACTCTCGAATTAATCGATAGGTTCTTACGTTATAGGTGTATTCATTGTTGTTAAACGACACCATCAGATCGATCCTCTTCAGATCACTGGCCACTTCACCCAAAGCCTCCGACGAGACGTCCTCAACACTGACGTTCCAGCTGTAGCCGGGGAATTCTTCCCCGAAATCCCCCGAATCACCGGTTATTATTTCTGATCCGCCGGCCTCCAACTGGGCCAGTTTGCTTTGCGCCAGCAGGGGGGCCTGGGTGTAGAATCGGTTGGCGGTGTTCATTGTCAGTGTTTGCGAGTGCATTCTGTACACACTGACCAGAACGATGGCCATAATGGACATCGCCACCATAACCTCGAGGAGGGTGAAACCGGCGGGTGATCGATTAACCCCATTTGGAGCCCTCTTAAATATATATGGTGCTATCTTAAAATTCATCGCTTCCTAAACGCTGGCAGAAGGTATAGGGTGGAAGGTATAAGGTAGAATCCGAACCTCTGAAGATTACCTTCCACCTTCTACCTTACACCCTATACCCTTGTGTAATGATTTGAAATTTATTAACTTCCAGAAACGATAATCAACTCTGAAGAGTCCAAAATATCCAACATCACTCCCCAAATCCGGCGTAGGTTTCAAAAAATTGGACGTTCGACAGAAAGGGCTCGATTAAAAATGTCAAATACGTATCGTCTTCCTGCATGTGGACAAGTGCTTTGTCCGTGTAACCGGCCTTGTAAAAAATGATTTCTGACTGGCCGGTATATATTTTGCCCTTCTGCGGATACTCGATATCGATAATTCTCAGCCCATCGGGCAGGGAATAGCTGCGGTTTAAAGCCGCATCCTCGATGTCTTCCGGCGCCATTGATTCATTGGTCTCCCAAATGAGGCCGTTGTCAAGATCAAAATGCAACGAATACTGCTTCTGGTCGCGGATGGCGCTTTCTTTCAACGACTGAACCTTGCCGATCAGCCAGCGCGAGCTTTGTCGGCTGTCGTCCAGGAAAGGATTGTCCCCCAGCCGGGGCAGCGTAAAAAAAAGCATCAGGCCCATAAGCGCCATGACAACAATCAGCTCAATCAGCGTAAAGCCACTACAATGTCGGTGGTTGGTTGTTTGTGGTCCGTGGCGACGATGTGGTCGGAATTTTCTGGTTTCTGGATTCATGAGCGTCGTAAAAGAAAAGAATATAAAGTTGCAATCAAGGAATGAATGCCTATCCCGTATACAGAGGGGTCGGTCTCAGTGCTGTGCCTAATATTTCAAAACGCCAGCAGTAGGGTGATCTTTTCCTTTGCCACTATTCATGGTGTGTGCAGCAAAATGGATTACCAGTCTAAATAACAAACAAATGACAACACACGACGGACGACGGACGAATTAATCATTCGATTTCCCAATTGTTAATATCCTTATTTTCGCCTTCACCACCGGGCGCGCCATCCAGACCATAGGAAATGATGTCAAAATCGCTTTTGAGGCCGGGAGACAGGTAAACAAATTCGTTACCCCAGGGATCTTTGGGGACTCTGCCCTTTTCGAGGTAGCCGCCTTGTTTCCACTTCTTGGGAATCGTCCCGCTTTCAGGTTGCTCCACCAATGCCTGGAGGCCCTGTTCAGTGGTCGGGTAGATACCGTTGTCGAGTTTGTATAGCTTCAGGGCGTTCTCAAGATTTTGAATGTCCAAACGCGCCTTGACCTGTCTGGCTTCCCCGGGCCGGCCCATGATCTTGGGTGCTACCCACATGGCGAGTATGCCAAGGATAATGATCACAACCATCAGTTCTATGAGTGTAAATCCACGGTTGTCATATCTTAATTTCGGCAGCATTGAATCTTATCTCCCCTCTATTGCTGATATTCTCAAAAAAATTCTTGAATATAGCTTTTTACAAAACCTGTTTTGGATTTGGTGTTCAGTGTTTCGTATTCTGATCTGCCGATTTGGCACTTTACCTCTCCTACCCCAAATACCAAACACGAAAAACCAAACACCCGTTGAATTCCGTTTTTTGCGATTTATTCAGGTTTTTTATTAGCAGCCTCAATCCTACCGAATTAGCTGATTCATTTCAAATATCGGCAGGCATATTGATAATACGATGAAGGCGACAATCGTTCCCATGATCAATATCATCACCGGCTCCAGATATGAGGTGAGCCGCATGATCGTGATCTCCACCTCGGTTTCAAATACATCTGAGATTTTAGTGAGCATGTCTTCCAGCTGTCCGCTTTGCTCGCCGACCTGGATCATCTGGATTGAGAGCTGGGGGAAAATCCCGCTTCCCGCCAGGGCGGCCCCCAATCCCTGGCCTTTGCCGACTTCAATGGCAGCCGTTTCGACGGAGTCGGCGATCAATTTATTGCCGGCAATGTTTTTGACGATATCCAGGGCAATCAACATGGAAACCCCATTTTCCAATAAAGATCCGAGGGTGCGCGCGAAACGGGCCACGGCAAGCTTTTTGACCAGAATTCCGACCCCCGGCCAAAAAAGCATCGTTTTATCAATCGCATAGCGCCCCTTTGCGGTCTTTTTGGCACGATTGAAAAACATCACTACGGCCGCGAGAAGAATGAGGAGGCTCCACCAGTAGGATTTTAAAAAATCACTTAAAAAAATAAGGATCCGGGTCGGCGTCGGCAAAACCTGATTCATTTCGGCGAATATCGATGTGATACTGGGTACAATATAGATCAAAAGAATGAATAAAACAGCGGTGCCGACGATCACCATAAAAATTGGATAGGCCAGGGCAGTCTGGATACGGTTTTTCAGGGCTTGCTGCTTTTCGGTGATGTCGGCCAGCCGCTCCAGAACGATTTCAAGGGTTCCGGAGGTTTCACCGGCCCGAACCATGTTGACGTACAGGGGTGAAAATTGTCCCGGATAATTCGACAGAGCCCGGGCAAAGCTGTTGCCTTCCACAATCAAATCCTTGATTTGGGCCAGTATTCTTTTGAAGCCGTGGGATTTGGTCTGGGGTACCAGGGCATCCAGGGCGGAGACCAGCGGAAAACCGGCTCCAATCAAGGTTGCCAGCTGTCGGGTCATCATGGCGACCTCAACCGGTTTGACGCGGCGTAACCGTGAAGACAGAGTGAATGTCCCCGGCGTTTTTTTCGGCTCCGCCTCATGGGTTTCTTTGATTGATACCGGAAAAATTCCGGAGGTACGCAGTTTCTGGCGCGCGGCTTGGGCCCCTTCCGCATCAATTATTCCTGAGGTGGTTTTGCCCCGGTTATCCAGGGCGGTGTATTCAAAAACCGGCATAAGCTACCATCACTTACGATTTTATGGATAAACAAATGGTTACCAAATTAATTCTGCAAAAATAAAGTAAAATCTCATAAAAATGCCTAAAATGCCCTAAAATGCCTAAAGTCGAGGTATCCTGTCGGTTATTCATTATCAGAAGTGAAAGATATACTTTTATCTTTTCTCCTGATGTGGGCCATCATTGGCGATGATAAATCTTAGAATTGGTGGAGCGCAGCGACACATCAATAATTTCAGGCATTTTAGGCACGCCAGCGCACTTTAGGCATTCTTTTAAGTGGCCTCCGCATTAAGATTCCCTTACATCTTAGCATGATTATCACGAAAATAGCTACTCAGAACCTAACAAACTAATAATATTATTGTTTTTAGTTATTTTCAACTGAAAACTGCTCCGCTGACACGACCTCGGAGGGGTCCACGTGCACCACAACGTCCAATACCTCCGGTATGCCGTCGATGATATTTTTTTCGACGCTATCGGCGATGGTGTGACCTTCCAAAACGCTGATAGCGCTGTCTACGACGATATGCATGTCGATCTGGATGCTTGAGCTGATATAGCGGGATCTGATGGCATGCACCGCTTTTACCCCGCCGGTATTGAGGGCGATCTTGGCAATTTTATTCTGGATTTCTTCGGGTGCGCCGGCGTCGATGAGCTCGCCGATCGCCGGCCAGATAATTTTCATGGCGGCATGTAAAATAAAGATAGAAACGATGGCAGCACCCACATGATCCAGAAAAGACCAGGTCGGGAAAATCAGGGCGCCCCCGACGGCAATCAGGACCGGCAGGGAGCTGATGGCATCGGTGCGATGATGCCAGGCGTTGGCGGCCAGTGCCGGGCTTTTGTTTTTTTTGCCGACGCTGGCGGTCCAGCGATAGAGAATTTCCTTGATGACAATCGATGCCATAGCGGCGTAAAAGGCAAACCAGCCTGGCGACGTCGCATGCCTTTCGTGCAGGGTGGAAATTGCCTCCCAGCCGATCCCGACGCCTGCAGCGGCCAGCATAACACCGATAAAGGCCGTCACGAGCGTTTCCAGGCGCCGATGCCCATAGGGATGGCATTCATCCGGCGGCCGTGACCAGTAATGGGAGCCTGCAATTACCGCGATATCGGTGGTCGTATCGGTAAGGCTGTGGATGGCGTCGGCGATGAGGGCCTGGCTTCGGCCAAAATAGCCCGCGGCAAATTTTAGTCCGCAAAGACCAATGTTGATCAGCAGACCGATCCACGTCACCCGGCGAACCGTCTGTTCGCGAGCGGTGCGGCGTTTTTCTGGGTTTTTAAGGTCGGTTTCGCCTGTTGGCATACGGCTTTCATCCTGGTTTCTTGCCATCTAAACCAAATTAGCATATAAATTGTCAACCGATCTTGCAAGAAGTTTAATTGTTTTCGGAAAACGCTGATAAGGAGTCACTGCCCATGAATTTGTTAAACAGTTTCAGCTTCGAGCTACCCACTAAAATTGAATACGGTGTCGGCGCAAGCGGCAAATTGGTGGAATCGATTAAAGCGCTCAGGTCGCAAAAGGTATTGATCGTTACCGACCAAGGCGTCGAGGCCTCCGGCCTTTTAGCATCCATTACCGACCAGCTTGCGGCGGCCCACCTGGGATTTGATATTTTCAGTGACGTCGAGCCCAACCCCAAAGATCGCAATGTGCACGCCGGCGCCCAGATTGCCCAGAGTTTGCAGGCCAATTGCCTGGTGGCGGTTGGCGGCGGCAGCCCCATCGATTGTGCCAAATCCATTGCGGTGCTGGCCACCCATGGAGGAGCCGTCAGGGATTATGAAGGCAAGGATAAAATTTCCGGAAACGTTCTACCCTTAATAGCCATACCGACGACCGCTGGAACCGGCAGCGAAGTCACCTTCAGTTCGGTTATCACAGATACCGCCGAAGGCTTTAAATTCACCGTCAAACATCCCGGTCTGGCCCCCCGGATTGCTTTACTCGATCCGCAAATGACCCTGACGATGCCACCGGGCCTGACAGCTGCCACCGGTATGGATGCCCTGACCCATGCCATCGAGGGGTATACGGCCAATGTCTCCGAACCCCTGGCGGACGCGGCCGCCCTGTATGCCGTCGAACTGGTGGCGAAATACTTGAAAGCAGCCGTCCTGGAAGGAAGCAATATGGAGGCACGGGCCGGGATGCTGGTGGGCAGTCTGCTGGCAGGGATTGCCTTCAGCCATTCGGACGTGGGGTCTGTCCACTGTATCGCCGAAGCTTTGGGGGGAAAATACGATACGGCCCACGGGGTCTGCAACGCCGTCGTTTTGCCGGCCGTGATGGAATACAACATGGACCACTGCCGGGAAAGATATGCCCGCATCGCCCTTGCCATGGGGATTAGATCTGATTCGACCAGAGAGGGGGCCCGCCGGGCCGTTGAGGCCGTCAAACAACTGGCCGTGGACGTCCACCTTCCCAGCTTTGCCAGTTTCGGCGTCAAGGCGGAGGATGTCGAGGAGCTGGCCGTCAAATCCTTTGTAAACGGCAGCAACGTGGACAATCCCCGCCCGATGACCAAGGATGATTATGTGACGTTGTTCAATAAGATGATGCTTTGAACAGCGAACCGCAGAATAATGAATATCGAACATTAGAATTTCGAAGGGTCGAATCGCTCCGCTCTGTCCTGCTTATATAACAGACAGAACACCTTACTTCGACATTCGATATTCTTGTTTTGGCAAACGCCACCAAGCTGACGAACCGCTTTCGATGAAAAAAACGCTCCCGGCCAATGGCCGGGCAAACGGTAAAAAAGCAAAAACCGCCAACCATGACACGCATCATCCGCGCCACAACCAAAGCGCACTATCAAGCGGCCCGCGAGCTGTTTATTCAGTATGCCGACTCGCTTGGTTTTGATCTGGAGTTTCAGGGTTTCAGCCGGGAATTGGCAGAATTGCCCGGTAATTATGAACCTCCTGCAGGCTGCATTCTGTTGGCGGCGATAGACGATGGCCCTGCAGGCTGCGTGGCACTGCGCCCGCTGCAGAATAAGATTTGTGAGATGAAGCGGCTTTTTGTCATTCCGGCCTGCCGGGGGCGTGGTATCGGCAAGGCGCTGGCTGCGGCTGTTATCGCAGAGGCCCGCAAACAGGGGTATCAAAAAATGCGGCTGGATACCGTCGAATCCATGCAAGCAGCCCGGGGGCTATATTTTTCCCTGGGCTTTAAAACCATCGAAGCCTATTGCCACAACCCCCTTGACAACCCCAGCTTTATGGAACTGGGGCTTTAAAAATAAAATCCGAATCACGAAATTAGAAACCGAAACAAATTCAAAATTCTAATTTTCCAATGTTCAAAACAAAAAAATGCGTCACGGAGAAACTCCCCGGCAGGTGACTCGGTGACCAAAATCAGGTAAAGATATAGAAGAATTGCACTCTTTTCGTGTTGCGGTTATTTGATATTCGGATTTGTTTCGAGTTTGGATATTTGAATTTCGGATTTAATTTTTTGGTTTCATGCAACCATCGAGGAGTAAATTTTATGATTATTTCACAGATAGTAGCCATGGCATCCAATCGCGTTATCGGCAGCCGGGGCGACATTCCCTGGAAGATTCCCGGCGAACAAAAGATGTTTAAGGAGATTACCCTCGGCCACACCGTTATCATGGGAAGAAAGACCTATGAATCCATCGGCCGCCCCTTACCCGGCAGAACCAACATTGTCATCACCCGCCAATCCGATTATCAGGCTGACGGCTGTATCGTCGTCCATGATCTCGACAGGGCCTTCCGATCCTGTCCGCCGGGGGAAAGTGAGGCGTTTATCTGCGGCGGCGGCCAATTGTATCAGGAGTCACTGCCGGTAACCGACAGGATCTATTTAACCGTCTTACCCAGAGAGGTTGCCGGGGACACCTATTTTCCGGAAATTTCAGAAACTGAATTTAAAATTTCCAAATCGGAATTCATCGCTGGGGTTGAACCCTATAACTTCTTTATTTATGAAAGAATTAAGGTTTAGGTAAATAGTTGATTCGTTAAATGGAGAAATAGTTAAATGGGGCCGGATACCGTCTGTTTATAGGTTCAAGGTTCAGGGTTCAGAGTTCAGGGTTTTAAGGTTCAAAGGATTCAGAAAAACCTTGAACGTTGAACCCTGAGCCTTTGAACCTGATCACAATGAAGGTATCGTCATTACCACAAATCTTTGCTAACAACGAACCGGAGCTATCATGAGCAACTATCAGAACTACCACATGACACCGGAAGAATTTCGGCGCCACGGGCGCCAGGTGGTGGACTGGATCGCCGATTATTACGAGAGCATTGAATCGATGCCGGTGTTATCCCAATCCAAACCCGGACAGACCAGGGCTTCTTTGCCGGCCCATCCGCCGGAAGACGGCGAGACCTTTGAAGCCATACTCGCGGATGTGGGGGATATCATTCTGCCTGGTGTGACCCACTGGCAATCGCCTAACTTTTTTGCTTTTTTCCCGGCCAACGCTTCAGGTCCCGCCATCCTGGGAGAATTGCTCTCAGCCGGTCTTGGTGTTCAAGGCATGCTGTGGGCTACCAGCCCGGCCTGCACCGAGCTGGAAACCCACATGCTTGACTGGCTGGTTGAGATGCTGGGTTTGCCGGAAAAATTCCTGTCGACCGGCTCGGGGGGCGGGGTCATTCAGGATTCTGCCTCCAGTGCCGCCCTGTGTGCCCTCTTGGCCGCCCGTGAGCGGGCCACCGGGTTGGCGAGCAATGAGCAGGGCTGTGACGGTTCTCTGGTGGCCTACACCTCCAACCAGGCCCACTCTTCCATTGAAAAGGCCGTCAAAATAGCCGGCCTTGGCCGGCAAAACTTGCGCCTGGTTGATGTGGACGATCGCTGGGCCATGCGCCCGGATCTTTTGGCCGCCCAGATAAAAAACGATCAGCAGGCCGGTCGCGTGCCCTTTTTTGCAGCTGCCACGGTCGGGACAACATCATCCAACGGGCTGGACCCGTTGCCGGAGATCGGTAACATCTGCAGCGCAAACGACATCTGGCTGCACGTGGATGCCGCCATGGCCGGAACAGCCGCGTTGTGCCCCGAGTTTCGCTGGATTCAGAAAGGACTGGAACTGGCCGACAGTTACTGCTTTAATCCCCACAAGTGGATGTTCACCAATTTTGACTGTGATTGCTTTTATGTGGCCGACCGCCGCACCCTGATTCAAGCCCTGAGCATATTGCCGGAATATCTGCGCAACCAGGCCACCGAGTCCGGTGCCGTCATCGACTACCGCGACTGGCACATTCCCCTGGGAAGGCGGTTTCGTTCTTTAAAACTGTGGTTTGTTATCCGCTATTATGGTGTCGAAGGATTGCGAAACCACATCCGGCGCCATATTGCACTGGCCCGGATGTTCGCAGACTGGGTTGCGGCGGATGATCGCTTCGAACTGGCAATGCCGCCGCCGCTAAATCTGGTGTGTTTTCGTCACCGGGGGGGCGATGAGATCAACCAGCAGCTGATCAACCGCCTCAACCGCGGCGGGGATATCTACCTTACGCACACCAGCCTGCACGACCGGCTGACGCTGCGATTCTGTATCGGCCAGACCGGCACCGAACAGCGACACGTCGTGCAGGCCTGGCACAGAATCAAGGGGGAGGCTGAGGCACTTGAAAAGAACCTGTAGAACATGAAAATGCCTAAAGTGCATTAAAATGCCTAAATTGTCTAAAATTGCGGTGTCGCTGCGCTCCATCTTTAATATAAACGCCAGGGGTTTACAGCATGCAAATCAGAGACTTGCAAATACTACAATCGCATGCCGTCTTTTTCCTTCTAATTAAATCGACAGAATACTCAAATTTTAGGCACTTTAGTGCACTTTAGGCATTACTGATTTAGGCATTTTCATGTTTGTCCGGATCAAGGATTGCATTCCGGATTTGGGCGATGCCAATGGGAATGGAGAAATACCATGAAAACCATCAATCCCGAGTATATCGAAAGAGTCAATCAACTGATAAACCGCTGTCCCTATTTTGATCT
>JAFDCJ010000156.1 GCA_019312835.1 Deltaproteobacteria bacterium | reverse complement strand
TTTTACCAGTCCCAGGGAAAGGGAAGCCATTTTAAGAAAGGCCGGCTATAACCTTTTCGCCATTCAGGCCAAAGATGTTTTAATCGATCTGCTGACCGACAGCGGCACCACCGCCATGAGTGCCAGACAGTGGGGCGGCATGATCGAGGGGGATGAAGCCTATGCCGGGTCCAGAAGCTTTTATGAGCTGGAGAAAAAAGTCAATAACCTCACCGGATTGCGCCACATCATCCCCACCCACCAGGGCCGGGCGGCCGAAAAGATTCTGTTTGATATCTTGGGGGGTCAGGGTAGAATCATCCCCAACAACACCCATTTCGACACCACCCGGGCCAACATCGAGCTGAGCGGGGCCGAAGCTGTTGACCTGGTCCCGGCCGAAGCGATGATCCCCTCGATTAGAAAAGACTTCAAGGGCAACATGGATCTCGAGGCTTTAGAAGCGCTGCTCAAAAAATTCGGCCCGGAGCGCATCCCGCTGATTATGCTCACCATCACCAACAACTCCAACGCCGGCCAGCCGGTTTCCATGGAAAATATCCGCCAGACAGCCGCGCTGGCCAAAGGTTACGGTATCCCGTTTTTTCTGGATGCCTGCCGCTTTGCCGAAAATGCCTACTTCATTAAGTTGCGTGAATCCGGCTATGAAAATACACCCGTTGAGCAAATCGCCCGGGAAATGTTCTCATACGCAGACGGCTGCACCATGAGCGGCAAAAAAGACGGCCTGGTGAACATGGGAGGGTTTCTGGCCGTCAATGACGATGACCTGGCCCAGAAAGCCAGAAACATTCTGGTGGTGACCGAAGGCTTTCCGACCTACGGTGGATTAGCCGGTCATGATTTGCAGGCGTTTGCGTTCGGGCTGGAAGAAGTATTGGCTGAAGACTACCTCAAATACCGTCTGCGATCCATCGAGTATCTTGGGGAACATCTGACGGCGCTGGGGGTGCCGATCTTTCAGCCGCCAGGAGGTCATGCCATATACATTGACGCCGCAGCATTTTTACCCCACATCCCGGCCCATGAATTCCCGGGGCAGGCCCTGGCCTGTGAGCTATATTTGTACGGCGGCATTCGTTCCTGTGAAATCGGCAGTGTGATGTTCGGCCGGACAGATGCAGCAACCGATACATTCCAACCCGCCAAGCTGGAGATGGTGCGGTTGGCCATCCCGCGCAGGGTCTATACCAAAAGCCACATCGACTACGTGGTGGAATGCGTGGCCAAAGTGTTTGAGAAAAGAAATAATATCAAGGGAATGCGCATAGTCAAGGAACCGCCGGTGCTCAGGCACTTCACGGCTGTATTTGAATCCTTGGCGGGGTAATGTCATCCGCCGCTTATATTTCTAAAAATTATACTGCACTTCAACATACACCCTGTCATTGTCGCCGATTCCCTTTGTGCGGCGCAGGTCACCGGACTGGCAAAATACGATACCGCCGGTCAGCTCGATCGAATCCGTCCAATCGTACCCGGCGGTAAAGCGCTGGAAACCGCCGTCGTCTCCGGTGGCGCCGAAGAGTGTCGCCAACACCGTCGGTTTCAGCGTGTCATTCCACAAAGGTTTATGTTTTACCCCTGAAGGCTGATTACCGTAATTCTGATATTCTGGCTTTGAACTTTCAGCTTTGAGCCATACGCTTTTTTTACGGCTACATTTGTTTGAAAAGGTAGGCATAAGACCGGCTGACAGTCAGTGACTCCGGAAAATCCTTGAGCTTGATGAGAAGACCACCGCTAAACGAACGATGGACGCCGGCCACGCAGCTGACGTTGACGATCGTGGAACGGTGGATGCGCCAGAACTGATCCGGATCCAGTTCATCGGCCAATTGGCGGACGCTCATTTTGATCAGATGTTCACCGTCGCCGGTTTTGACCATCGTGTATTTGTCTTCAGCCCTGAAATAGTGAACATCATCCACCGCTACCAGCTGAACCTGCTGACCCCGGCGGGCTTTGATCCATTTTAAATAACCCGGATCGTCTGGATTATTCAAGTTGGCTATCAAGCGCTCGAGGGTTGCGGATAGCTGACCGGAAGAAGACGACGGGGTTGCCGCCAGCTGCTTTTTCAGCCGGGCGACGGTTTTGGCAAGCCGCTCATCCGTCACGGGTTTGAGCAGGTAGTCGATGGCCTCGTTTTCAAAGGCCTCTATGGCAAATTCATCATAGGCGGTAATAAAGACAACGATGCAGTCATCGGTCAGCCTTTTGGCGACCTCAAGGCCGGAAAGGCCCGGCATTTTGATATCCAGAAAGGCAACGTCGGGCCGTCTGGATTCGATCAGCGCAAGGGCCTCGTGGCCGTTTTCAGCTTCGCCAGCGATGACAAGCTCCGGCCACAGGTCGGATAGTTTGGATTTTAGATAAATCCTCAGCTGCTTTTCATCATCGGCGATAAAGGCTTCAGGATGACGCATGGGGCACCTCAAGTGTGGCCTTCACGCCACAGGGTAAATTTTCCTCCAGGATAAACCGGGCCCGACTGCCATAAAGGGATTCCAGGCGTTCCCGCACGTTGGCCAGGCCGAGCCCGGAATGATAATCTCCGCGGATACCCATCCCGGTATCGGCAACTGCCAGGCGCAAGCGTCCATTTTCTTCTTCGACCGTGACCAGGATCTCGCCGCCTTCAACCTTGGGCTCCAGCCCATGCTTGATGGCGTTTTCCACCAGCGGCTGCAGCAGCATGGGCGGAAAGGCGACGTCCTTTAAATGATCGGGCAATTCCAGACTGAATTTCAAGCGATCTTCCATTCTGACTTTATAAATGTTGAGATAGGCGCGAATCATATCCAGTTCCTGGCCCAGGGTGGTGCGCCGTCCCCGGGTCCTTACAAGGGAAGTGCGCAAATAGCGAGTAAAATCAACCAGCATCGACTTGCCTTTGTCGACATCGGTGTCCAGAAGATTCAACACATTTGACAGGGTATTGAACAAAAAGTGGGGTTCGATCTGGGCCTGCAGCTGCTTCAAATTGGCTTCCGCCGCCTTTTTCTCGCTGGTCAACCGCTTGATTTTTTCTTCCTGGAGCTGCTCCCTGGAGGCTGCGATTTGCTCCCGGGAGCTGAAAAAATAGGTGATAATGGATCCAAACATAACACCGAGCGTGAGCAACTGTAACAGGCCATGTTTGTCAAAAAGGGCGGCCGCACCAATCCCGGATGCCGTCGCACCCAGAAAAGACCCGCCCAGGCTGCCGATGACAAGCGCCAGCGCCACCCTCATCGCCTGCAAAAGCGGTTTATCACCGGGGAAAAAATGAAGGGCCGCCATCACACAGGTGCAACAGGATAAGCCGATACTCTGGGAGAAGAAAAAATTGATCCAGAACCCGCCGCCGAATTTGATGGCAGTCAAAAACAGTGCGATGATGGTGTCGAAAACCAGGGTATAAAAAAGTAATTTGACTGCTGATCCGGCAGTCAGGCCGCCTTTTACGGGTTTCATAGGGTATTTGTACGCCGTCATTTTAAAAAAGACAAATAATTTATGTTGTGAACACAGTGACCCCTCTTCGGGCGGCGCGGGGTTTCAAGCACCGGCCAAACCGCATGCGGCCGGGAGTGTAGACGGCTTTGAAATGAAACGCCAGACCGATGCCCCAGCCCAGCACCGACCAGTGAAACCACCAGGGGCCGGGGGTCAACTTGTTGGTCAGCAATAAGGCCAGATTGACCACCAGATAGCTCCACAGATGCCAGTGAAATCCCACCTGGCGACGCCTCAGGGCAGCCTTGCGGGTGCGCTCTTTTTGATATTCCCTGCGTTCTTCTTTTATGGCTATTTCCACAATTGACGGATCCAGCCCGACCTGTGCAGCCGTCTCCATCAGTTCGTCGTGGCTGATGATATCCTCATTGCTTAACTTCAAAGCACGCCGAATGATTCGGGTGACTTCGTCATTGTCGTATTGATGCATGGTGTCTTGATTCATATTTCGATACCTTTTTCGTGTCCCGCGTTGCACGCTCCGGGTTGCGCGTTGCGTGTTACAGGTTACGGGTTTCGTGTTGTCGGCTGAAAATCAGAAAGATCTGCTGCTCATACGACGCACCCCGAAACGCGCAACGCGCAACACGGAACCCCTACCACTATTTTGCGAAATCCTCCATCACCGCCTGAAAGGCGCTTTGACCGGCCCGGAAGACGCCGGCATACCCGCCGCCGGGATTGCCCCAGGCACTGGCCAGGTACAATCCCCTGACCGGGGTTTTATTGTCAAGGCGGTTCATGAAGGCATTGTCCATGGACTGTTCGAAGCCATATATCGCACCGGCGGTATTGCCGGTGTAGCGCCAGTTGGTCAACGGCGTGGCGGATTCTTCAACCTCTATCATGGCAGACAGCCCCGGAATCACCTCCCTTTCGGCGCGCTCGATCAGGGCCCTGGCCCAGCGCTGCTTTTCCCGGTTGTAGCGGGTTTTGTTGCCGTTTTGATAATCTGCCTCGAATTTCCGCCAGGGCTCATAACCACTGAGAACCAGCAGCTGCAGGGTCGATGTCCCGGCACTGGAATACCCGTCGAAAATATTGTCATAGACACAGACGCTAAAAGGGGCGTGCTCGATATCTCCCTGCATGCAGGCCGTGTAATCCGCTTCCGGCCCGCGGCCGCCGGCCACATGGGTGCTGAAAGCGCTGATGCGGCCCTTGAGCTCCTGGTTGACCCCCAGCCAGACGAGAAAACTGGATATGCTGGGTTTGTATGAATCCAGTTGCGCCCGGTAATCTGCCGAAACGGCATCGGCCGGCAGCATCTGGTCAAAGGTTGCCAGCGCACTGGCGTTGCTGATCACCGCCCGGGCCGGCAATGTCTCACCACTGTCCAGATCAACCCCCTGGACCGCCCCATTTTTGATCTTAATACGGTTCACCCGGGTGTCAAATAGGACCCGGCCGCCCCGGGATTCAATGGCTTCAACCAGGGCATCGCTGAGGTCCTGGGAGCGCTCCTTGATGTAATAAGAGCCATTCTTGAGATAACCGCCGGTGGCATTGGCATAGTAAAATCCGGAAAGCTTTGAGGGCGGCAGGCCGTAGTACCCCCACAGTGCTCCCAATGCCTGCTGCAATTGGGGATTTTTGATGTAATCACCTATCAAGTCAGCCAGGGTTTTGTTGCGCACGTTCCACATTTTACGGTACTGGAAGGGGAAAAACAGTTTGATGAACCGGCCCTTATTCCGGCTCAAGGTGTCGACTTCATCGGCAATGGCAATCATCTCTTCGACAAACCCTCGAATACCCGCGGCTTCATCCGGGAAGTGATCGGCCAGCTGCTCGATATAGGCCTGGGGATCTTTCTGGGGAACGGAAATGTCCAGATTGGAGGTTTTCAAGCGGTAGACCTCGGGCAGCTGGGCCAGCTCAAGTTTGTCCAGCACCCCGATGTCACTTAATATGCGTTCCGCACCGTTGTCATTGATGGATGTTCCGTGCAGGGACACCTCAAAATTGAATTTGCCCCCGGCCCGCTCAAAGGAGGTGGCATAGCCCCCCGGGATGCTGTGCTGCTCAACCACGGTAACCGGTACGCCCTGCTTGGTCAGATAAGCACCGCAGACCAAACCGCCCAGCCCGGCACCGATGATCACCGCCGGATAGTCGCTTTTGGTCCCCATTTGGGCCGCATAGGCCCCAATCTGGCGCCAATCCAGGGCGAGGGCCGTGGCCGTCATGGCCGAAATGGTCAGAAATGATCGTCTCGAGAGGGGAAGATTAAACATGGGTGCCTCCTTTTTTGCTTAATTGCTGCTCTGCTAGCCTATTAATAGGTCCTATAGGTCTTATAGGTCTTATAGGACCTATAATTTAGAACGACAGAACTGCAGAGCGGCAGCAGTGACAGTTTTCAAGATGACACCATTCTACCGCAATGAAAGCATCAAGACGATAGAAAGGTGATGAAA
>JAFDCJ010000155.1 GCA_019312835.1 Deltaproteobacteria bacterium | reverse complement strand
TCATCGAGCACTTCTCTTTTAAACACCTTGTAACAGGTTTCCATATCCGTAATGTTCAGGTTGCTGAAGGCATCGCTCAGAAGGGTTAAAAATTTGTTGCCCACGTAATGCCAGAAAAATAATACGCGGTGGGGCCCCCCCAGAAAACGAGAGCCATAGACAACGTCTGCCCGACCATCTAATATAGGAACCAGGAGGGCCTCATACTCCCGCGGATCATATTCCAGATCGGCATCCTGTACGATAATGATCTCACCGGATGCCTCGGCAAAGCCCGTTCTCAGCGCTGCACCTTTGCCCCTGTTTTTTTGATGAAAAAAGATTTTGATATCTTCAAACCGGCCGTCGATCTCTGCCAGTTGCTGTGCGGTGCCGTCTGTCGAGCCGTCATCGACAACGATCATTTCTTTTTCAAGATCAACCGCCCGCACGCGATCGATAATTTCGCCGATCGTGGACTTCTCATTGTAAACTGGAATGATTACAGATACTTTCATAAGAGTCAAAATGCTTCTAAGTTTCTCAATCGGATTGGGCCTTATAGCGACCTGCCAGACTTAGCATCCACGCCGCGAATATTCAAACAATTTTATTAAATTTGATCTAATGCGTTGAAATTTGTAAACAAAACTTTTTGAATTCAAGTCTATTCCATTGTATCGTCGGCCAGCCGTGTGCCCGGCTTGACACCCAATTTTCAAAATCTTATGTTAGACGTTGAAATCACTTCGCTTTGGCAGAAACCGATACCGATTTTAGTCTATAAAATGCGGGCAAATAAAATCAAAATCTTGATCATGATATCAACCTTTTCGGCCGGGTTGTGGTTTGCGGCATGCAAAAGCACCCCGACCCCCAGCACACCTGCACCCCCCCAGCCGCAAGCCGGGGAACCCCAGGGTACCCGCCAGTCGACCCCGATGCCGCCTGCAGAACCCGAACAAACGGAAGCCGGGGAATCCAAAGACAGCGGCCCATCGACCGCATCGCCGCCAACAACGACCAAAGATCCGGAAGCGCGGCAAAAGCCGGAAACCGGCCAACCGAGCTCTCCTGAAGCCACCGCAGCGCAGATGCCACCGGCAAAGGAGAAACCGGGAGATCGCCAACCCGATTCCAGCGCCGCAACCGGGACCCGGCCGCAGGAAACCGCCAGCGGTGTTCCCCAAAGCCAAAAAACAACCCCGCAAACAGCGGATGCGAAGCTGGCAAAGGCCAGGGACAATTTGCGCGTCAGCGAAGCCACCGAAAAAAGGATCGCCGCCGAACTTAAAAAACGCAAAGCATCCGGGAATGCATCTGCGGAAGAAATCCGCAACCATGAAGCCTACCTGGAGCGCGTCCAGGCCATGGTTGCAGAAAACCGTAACGCGTTAGCAAAAATGGAACAGGCCTATGCCGAGCATCCTGACGGGCAGGGAACTACCGGCGAATCACCACAGCCATCGGACCCGCAAATTCCCGAAGAACAAACCCGGGATCAGGTGGCGGAGCTGGACCGCCAGCTCAGTGCATCGTTGACGGAGTTTGACGGAATGCTGCTCAAGGAAATGGAGACCATCGAAACCGAATCGGCCGCCAAAATGCGCGACCTGGCCCAGGAGGCAGCCGAGGCGGCCAAGCGCCTGAAAGAAAGCGGGGTGGATCTGGGAACCGATGAATCCGAAGCTGCCGACTCGGAGTCGACCGAAAGCAGTGAGGACCAGCAAGGTCAAGCGGGCGATACGGATGAATCCGGGGAGGAAAAAGGGTCCGAGACCCAACAGGGCGCCGGAGATGATACGGTCGCCGCTGCCGACAAATCCAAGGGCGAAGGCTCCGGCCCCAAACACAGCCCGGGCTCCCGCTACAGCAAGGAAGATGATGATATTGTTGCCCGGCAGCTGCGGGAAGCGGCTGAAAAGGAAACGGACCCGGAGCTGAAAGAAAAACTGTGGAAAGAATACGAAGAATACAAGAAAAACACGCAATAATAAATATGAAGTTGCATATCCAAAATTGCCTGTTCATTTTAGTTGCCCTTCTCATCTTTTCGGGCTGTGCCACCTATAGCTTTCACAAGGTCGGCCCGACGCCGATCGCGCAGGCCAAAACCGAGATCCCGGAGGAGCAGTTAATGGATGTCGGCATCCTGGTGTTCGAAACCAAAGAATTGACTCCGGAAGATGCCAAAGACGAAGGGACGAGTGCAGATATCCGCAAAGCTGAAACCCACTTTATTCCCTATCACCTGAAAAACACCCTTCACCAGAGCGGCCACTGGGGTGCAATCCAGGTGGTTCCGGCCGAAACAAACAGTGTTGATCTTCTGGTGAAAGGCAAGATTTTAGAATCAAATGGTGAAAATCTTGTTTTAGAGATCGATGTCACGGATGCAACCGGCAAGCAGTGGTTTAAAAGAAAATACAGCGCCACGTTGAAAGAGAGTGACTATTCCGGCAATCAGGCGGGGGAAAAGGACGCCTATCAGAATCTCTACAATGCCATTGCCAATGATCTGGCCGAATATAAAATGAAGCTGCAGGTTGCCGAAACCAAAACGATTCGAACCGTTTCCAAGCTAAAATTTGCCCGGGAGTTTGCACCGGATGCATTCAGCGGCTATCTCACCCAAGATAAAAATGGACGCCTCAGCGTCAAACGACTGCCGGCGGATGATGATCCCATGATGGACCGCTTGCTGAAAATCAGAGAGCGTGA
>JAFDCJ010000154.1 GCA_019312835.1 Deltaproteobacteria bacterium | reverse complement strand
CTGATCAACGGCATTTTCTCCCTGGAGCTGGGCGCTATCCTGATCGCCTCTCTGGTTCTTTTTGTCGTCGGGGTTGTTGACGATTACAAGGAGGTGTCGGCCAGCCTCAAGCTGATAACCCAGATAATTTGTGCCACCCTGGTCATTAGCTGTGGTGTCGTGCTGCGGGTTATCCCGGTCAGTCTGGGAATATTGGCGCCGGTCGGCAATGCCTTGCTGACGATTTTCTGGATTATCGGGATCACCAATGCCATGAACTTTTTTGACGGCATGGACGGCCTGGCCGCGGGTTTGGGCGCAATGATCGCACTCTTCCTGGGTGTGGTGGCCTTTCAGACCGCCCAGCCGTTTATCGGCTGGATTGCGGTGGCCATGATGGGCGGTTGTCTCGGGTTTTTGCCGTTTAATTTTAAAATCAAGGGCAATGCAGCCATTTTTTTAGGCGATGCCGGCAGCACCTTGATCGGCTTTGTTCTCGCCTGTGTGGCGGTTTACGGCGACTGGGCGGAAAGCGACCCGGTGGTGGCCCTGATATCGCCGCTGTTGATTTTCTGGCTACTCATTTTTGACATGGTGCACATAACCGTGGACCGGATTCTGACCGGTAAGGTCTTGAATTTTCGCCAGTGGATCGAATATGTGGGCAAAGATCATCTCCATCACCGGCTGGCATCTGTGCTGGGGAGCAACAAGCGCAGCGTCCTGTTCATCTATTTGCTCAGTTTGTGTCTGGGTATCAGCGCCGTGGCGCTTCGCAATGCCCGCGTAATCGATGCCGTTTTGCTTATTTTGCAGGCGGTCATCATGGTGGTGCTCATCACTTTTCTGGAAAGAAGGGGCCGTGCGCTAAACGGCCGCACCATGGCAGACGGCCGGCATGGACAACGGTGACAGCGTCGAATGTAGATAGCTGATAATAGGTTGGATTTTAATTATAAATTGAGGGAATTAAATAAAAATCTGCGTGTTGATATTTTCGAATCATGAGCCTGGTTAAATTCCGAAATTTGACTTCTGAGACACAGAAAAAGAGCCGCAATCTGAGTTCTGAATCCCAGAAGAAGGTCAGCCCTGAAGGCAAGCAGAATATGAAGCTGAGCTTCAGAAAACTCGCCGCCAAACAGGATCGCCATACCATCACCGACCAACCGGTGCAAAGTACCAGGTCCAATAGCAACGCCAATAATCGCAAGGGACTATATGACAAGGCCTGCATCTATTTGAACCACGTCCTGAATGCCGTCAAAAACCGCAAAAGCTTTGCCCTGGAACCGGGCTTTAAGATTCTGCAAAAAATGGCCGAAGTCGATCACCCCCAGGATGAGCTGTTCATTATGGCGATTCATCTGGACGATCGATTCAAGTATGTGATCCACCACAGCGTCAACGTTGCCGTTTATGCCCTTAAAATGGCGCAGCATCTCGGTTTCACTCAAAAACAAAAGCTGGAAGTTGCCATGGCGGCGCTGCTCCATGATGTCGGGATGGCGGTCATTCCGGACAAAATATTGTACAAGCAGGAAAAACTCAGCCCCCAGGAAGCCGAGATTCTCAGAGAAAGACCGAATTACAGCTATAAAATTCTGCGGACCTTTGGCGACGAATTTGCCTACCTGGCCGAAAGTGCCGCCCAGGTTTACGAAAGAGTCGATGGGTCCGGTTATCCGAGGGCCATACGGGGCGACGAGATCCATGAGTATGCCCAGATTATCGGGCTTTTGGATATGTACGAGGCCCTTATCCATTCGCGGCCCCAGAGAGAGAAACTGACCCACTTCACCGCGGTAAAAGAGATTATCGATACCTGTAAAAATCGATTTCAGCGCACGCACTTGAAATTGCTCTTAAGTATTTTTACCGCTTTTCCGATACACAGCTTTGTGCGGTTGAACTCAAATGCCATTGGAAAGGTTATTGAAACCTATCCTGATCAGCCCATGCGACCGAAACTGCAGATCATATTCGATTCACAGAAGCGCAAGGTTTTAACCGAGCGGATCATTGCGTTGCCGGACAACCCCCTTCTGAATATCGTCGATTCGGTGTCCGAAGGCGATATCCAGGAGCTGTCGCGAACGCAACCGGAGTGAGAAGGTATACATTTTGTTTATACAAATCTTAAAATGCAGGAGTGGTTAAAAAATATGCAAGTGGATGCCTGCTGCCTGAACCAGCGGTTGCATCCACCAACATAGCATAGGTGTTTTATGTATTTAGAGCATTGGGAACTTCAAAAAACGCCTTTTGGGAATGTGCCGACCCGCAATATCTTCTATAGGTCGCCTCAGCACGAGGAGGCGCTGCGTAGATTGCTGTATGTGATCGAACACCGCAAAGGGGTCGCCATGTTGACCGGTGAGGTCGGCTGCGGCAAGACCACCGTCATGAAAGCCCTGGCCGATTACCTCGACAAGGACAAGTATCATCTGGAAACCCTTTCCAACCCCGCTTTGCAGCCGATTGATCTTATTAAAGCGATTGTTTTAAAACTGGGCGGCAGCGCTGAAAACGGCTCCAAGACGGTTCTGCTGGATCAGATGCACAAGCTGCTCGATGAGAATGCCGAAAAAGGCATCAGCACCGTTCTGGCCATTGATGAGGCCCATGTGATCGGCAATTCGGCCACCCTGGACGAGCTGCGGATGCTGCTCAATATCCAATCGGATGACGAATTTTTGATCACGCTGATTTTACTGGGCCAGCCGCCGCTGTTGAAAAATATTTCCGAGCTGCAGCCTTTGAAGGAAAGAATCAGCATCAAATACAACCTCGAGCCGCTGGACATGCAAAATACGCTGAATTATGTCGTTCATCGTTTGAAGTGTGCCGGCGCTTCCCGGGGCATATTTTCCCGCGAAGCCGTTGAAGCGCTCTACGAATACACCGGCGGGATACCGTTGCGTATCAACAACCTGTGTGACCGCTGTCTGCTTATCGGCCTGATGCGCCAGGCCAGAATGGTTGACAGCAAAGTCGTTCAGGATGCCATTGAAGATTTAGGATCGTGACCATGAACCGGATCGTGAAACAATTTACTAGCGGCCATAAATTCTATTGGGTGAAAGCTATTCAGCTACTAACGGCGGGCACCTTTTTGTGGGCTGTTGCCGGCTGTGCCACCAAACCGGAAGCATATACCCCCCCACCGCCGATACCCAAAGCCGATGGGTTATCTTTAGCCGGAAAATTTCGTTCGGTGGCGATTGCGGATCTTGACAACGACGGTAAGCTCGATGTCGTCGGCGGGGCGTCTTCTCCGGGCATGGTTACCATCAACTACGGAGACGGCCGGGGCGGGATATCCCAACCCCTGCAGCTGGCGGTTAAAGGGGATGTGCGTTCCGTGGCGATAGCCGACTTCAATGAAGACGGCCTTGCCGATATCGTCTTTTCACTTCAAAAGCAGTCTGCGGGAATCAAGCTCTGGATGAATCAGTCCAAACGGCGGTGGCAATTCGGTCAGGGCCCTGTGGATATCAACAAATATGAAGGCATCGAAACAGCGGACGTCAACGGTGACGGGCATATGGATATCATTGCCGCCAATACGACCTCGGCGACCCAGGGCGGCATCCAGGTGTGGCTGGGCGACGGAAAAGGGAACTGGCCGGTGGAGTCCGGTCCCACTGTCAGCGGCATCTATATGGATGTATTTCCCGTGGATCTCAATCATGACGGCCATCTGGATCTCATTGGGGCCGGGTGGGGAACCTATGGTGCCCTGAGGGTCTGGCTGGGCGACGGAACCGGCAACTGGTCATCCACCGAACCAATTGAAAGGGGCAGTTTCTATGGTTTGAGCGTCGGCGACTTGAACAACGACGGCCATTTCGATCTTCTGGCCGGGTCTTATAAAAACGGGATCCGGATTTTCGTGGGAGACGGCAGAGGGAATTTTGCGGCGCTCATGACACCGGAGGAATATTTAGAAAACAGGGCTGAACCCCGGGCAGCTGCCGACATCGAACTGCCGACTCCCAAAGAAAGCCCAAGTTACTGGACCGCACTGGCCATGGACCTCGATGAAGACGGACTGCTGGATATCGTCGCCGGCTCCCTGGATTTGGAGGGCATCCGGGCCTGGCGCAACCTGGGCGATGGCCGCTGGTCGCGCTTTGAAGGCGTCTTCCCATCCACCGGATCATATTACGAAATGGCGATGGACGATCTGGATGGTGACGATCAAATGGACCTATGCGCCGCCAGCTTTGGCGAGGGGATTAAAATATGGCCGGGAAAAGAAGGGGCTCTTAAAATTGTTCCGCAACGCCAGATCGAAGATTTATTGCCTGCTAAACAGAGCAATAAAGCCGCGCAAACGCCATCGGAAAATGATGTCTTCAAGACCATCGATGGGGTGCAGGAATACAAGATAGGTGCCGGCGATACCCTGGAAATAACCCTCTGGGAAGGCACTACACCCAAAAGAGAAGAGATAACCGTTCGGCAGGACGGCAAAATATCCTTTGGTTTTGTGGAAGATCTGGACGTCAAGGGATTGACCTCATCTGAATTGGATCGATTGCTGACGGGCTATACCAGGGAATACGTTAAAAATCCCAGGTTCGACGTGACTGTAAAAAATTACAACAGCAAATTTGTAAGGCTCAATGGTGCCATTGCCTATCACGGGCCCGGGACCGGCCCCGGCAAGTATCGGCTGACGACGAAATCCACCGCCCTGGAAATCATTACCCAATACGGCGGGACGACCAAAGACGCCGATTTGGGCGATATAAAAGTCCACCACAAGAACGGTCAAACGGTTTCAATGAATCTATTTGCCGCCATCAATCGGGGCGACCTGAGCCAGGATATCGTATTGGATGATGGGGACCTGGTATTTGTGCCGACCCTGGAAGAAGGCGGCAAACGCGTCTATGTTTTCGGCGAAGTCAAAAATCCCGGTGCTTACACGTTTACAGGCTCGGAGATGCGTTTGTATGACGCCATCTCCAAGGCCGGCGGCGCCACCGTTTTCGCTTCAAACGACGGTACCAGGGTGGTGCGTGGTGATCCCGCCAGCCCCGAGATCATTACGGCAGACCTGAAAAGCCTGGTCGAAGAAGGAAATCTTTCGCAAAATGTAATTTTGGCCAGCGGCGACATGGTCTACGTGCCGCGCAGCGGGTGGGGCGACATAAACCTTTATAATCAACGTATCCGTCCCTTGATGGAGCTGGTCCTCTGGCCGGCGCGCACGGTCATCGATTGGTATCGAGCGGCTGATATCTTGAGTACGGGGAAGATTGATTAATGCACCATTAGATTTATTCTGTTTTTACGCATTATCAGATCATAGCAGATTTGAGAATAATGTTTCGATGGTCAAATCCTGTTTGTCTGATCGGGATAAGGAATTTTAGCAATGGCTCAGTATGATGTCGATTTAAGAGATTACTGGCGAATCATTAAAAAAAGAAAAGCCGCGATCATCTTTATGGTCTTGCTGGTGGGGATTTGCAGTTACGGGTTTGCCAAATTCAAGGAACCGACCCCGCTTTTTGAGGCCACCTCCGCCATCAAAGTCGACCGGTTTTCCAATCTGGCATCCATATTAACCGGCGGGTACTGGCGCCAGTCGGAGAACATGGTCACCCATGCCTATATCATTACAAGTTTTCCCGTTTTGTGTCAGACAGCCAGATCGATGGGCTGGATTCCGAAGAACACCTCTGACGAGGCAGTTCAAAATTCCCAGAAGCATCTTGCCGTCATCCGGCATCTCAAATCCATGGTTCAGGCTGAACACCAGGAGGGGACCAATATTATCGACATCCGGGTGGAGTCTGAAAATGCCCGGGAAGCAGCCCGGGTGGCCAATCAATTTTCCCAATCCTATCGTGAATACAACATCCGGGAAAAGAACAAGAAAACTTTCGAGACCAAAACCTTCATCGAGGAGCAGCTTAGCTTGACTTCCAATCGGCTAAGGCTGGCAGAGCAGGAGCTTCAGTCCTTTAAAGAAAGCTATGCGCTGATTTCGCTGGATGCCCAGACTCAAAATACCTTAAACCGCCTGTACACCGTCGAAACCGAGTATGAAAAAGTTAAAATCGACAAGGCCGAAGCACAATCTCAGCTTCAAATGATTGATGCTGCGAAGCAAAACAAATCTCCGGATCTAAAGGGTAGTTTTTTTTCGGCATCACCGGATTCTCCCGTGTATAGCTTAATATCCAAACTGAGTGAGCTCCTGTTGAAGAGATCG
>JAFDCJ010000153.1 GCA_019312835.1 Deltaproteobacteria bacterium | reverse complement strand
CTGGTTGTCTTTTTACCGGTGGACATGGCGGTAGCCGCTGCGGCCGAATCGGTTGCCCCGCGTTTGACATAGTCGAAGTCCTCCCATGCCGCGGAGGGGTCATAACTTCCCTTATAGGTATATGTAGACATGGCCAGCCGGGTCGGGAAATGCTCATAGGCCTGGGTTCCGGTCCGGCCGTTTTGATAGGTACTGGCCGCATCGACCTGATTGTAACCGCAGCCGTCTGAAATCATTATTATAACGTTTTTCGGCGCCAATCTATGCTGCCTCTGGTATGCATGTTTTTCAGCCGAAGCTGAATCCGCGCACATAAAGACACCGCCGATGAGCGCAACTGTCAGCATCCTGCAGGGTTTCATTTTACCCCCCTATCGGTCAATTATAACGCGATATCTGTCTTTAGTATAGCGCCTGGCTGTTTTTGAACGAAAAACAGGATTCAGGCACCAAGGATCATACGAGCGCAGGCAAAAATGGATGTCTGCGAGAAAAAAAGTTTAGAATTAAATTTCAAGCTTTCGTCAGGGAGTCACGCTTAAGATGAGCTTGCCCACCGTGGCGCCGGATTCCAGGTCGCGGTGGGCGTCGGCCACTTTTTCGAAGGGATAGGACCGCACGGCCGGTGCTTTTATTTGTCCTTCTGCCGCCCACTTCATCAGATTCTGTATGGCTTCCTGGAGCAAATCTTTACGGTGAAACAGAAAGGATAAATTAAAGGCCATCAGGCTTTTGTTCTCCCCGGTCATGGTCAGCGGGCTGAAGCGCGGGACCCGTAAATACTGCCAGAGCAATTGGAGGTAGTTGGCCACCCCGCCGTGGGTGGACAGCATGGAATGAAAGCCGTAGCAGACCACCTTGCCGGCCGGCGCCAGGTGCCGGTAGCTCTGCTTCAGGGTGGCGGGGCCGTTGGCGTCAAAGACCACATCGAATCCATCCGGGGCAATTTCCCGGGCCCTGGCCCAGAGATCTTCTCTGCTTTTATCGATTACCCGGTCGGCACCGCTGTCAATCGCGGCAGCCACCTTGTGCGTTGCGCCGACAACACCCGCCATGCGGCAGCCGGCCATGTTTCCCAGCTGCAGCAGGGCGCCGCCGACCCCGCCGGCAGCCGAATGAACTAACATCTTCATGCCGGGCCGCAATGCAAAAGTCTGGAACAATCCATGGTAGGCCGTCAGAAACACCGCCGGAAAAGCCGCCCACTGGTCGGATGTGAATTTGGAATCTTCGGGGATCAAAAAGACCTGATCCCGAGGCAGGCACAGATGGGTGGCGTAGGCACCGAAGCGGGTGACTCCGAAAACCCGATCGCCCGGTCTCAGATCCCTTACCTCCCGGCCGCAGACAGCCACCCGGCCGGAGAATTCAAACCCGGGGGTGATGGGCCAGCCCACAAACTCTCTGGCGGATTTGTATAGCCCCAGGCGGATAAATATGTCGGCAAAGTTGACGCCGGCTGCGGCGATTTCTACCAGTACTTCATTGTCCTGAGGTGTCGGCGTGGAGAACGCTTTTATTTGGAGCCTGCGGTAACCGCCGGGGCGCTCGATGACGATTTTTTTCATATCATCGTTTCCAATCAGGATTAACAAAGATTTTTCATGGCGGCCTACTTTTTAGATCTCAAAAGCAGGTAAAGCGGCTCTGGAACAGCTGTGCGCAGCTTACAGGGGGCGAATTTGATGATAGGCCTTCATCAGGGGGATAATCCATCCCGAGTCCCGGGGGGTATGCTGAGCCGATTGAATGAAGGATGGCCTGGCTGGAATTCCGTCTGCCTTAACCAGATCAATGAATTTCAGGCCTTCAACAATCCCCATTTCAAAATGGGGCTGGATGCCCCAGACCGGCCGGTCTTTCAATTTGAAGGCCAGGATTTCACAGTCCCCGGAGCGGGCGACGACGGTGGCCTCGTCGGCATTTATCCGGCAGACCTCGTCATAGTGAAACACATAACCGAAAATTTTGCTGCCGGCGGCACCCAGCAGGGCATCATCAGCCAGAACTTCAATCTCCGGCCAGCCAACATCCAGACCCGGTCTTCTTCTAACGGCATCATCACCGTACAGGGCCCGGGCAATGATCTGGTGACCGAAACAACTGCCCACCATGACCTTGCCCCGGTCGACGGCTGTCCGGATCAAATCCTGCTCGGCTTCAATCCAGTCCGCCTTGTCCAGCACGCTGGCCGTTGAGCCGCTGATAAAAATATGCGAATAGTCATCCAGGTCTTCCGGCAGTTCTCCGGCCGAGGCCCGGAAGCAGTCGAATTCAAACAATAAAACCGGCTCCCAGTAGGTTAACGGCCGGTAAAGGTCATTTTCAATTGAATTGTCTAAAAATAATATGCGATTCATGGGCGTCTGATCCGTCGCTTTGATCGGGATGGCTTCTGGAAGCCATCTCAAATGTCGGGACACCATCATTACCAGAAATGCTTTTATCAGGTCAAGACATTACGAATTCCGGAGTTTAACCTTTCTTTCATCAAATTTGGTATTAGATTTATAGAGATTTGTTTTTTTAGTATGGAGCCAACAATCCAGGAACCCGAATTCGGAAAATGAAACGCAACGTAACCCTGCTGGCCTTGAGCCAGGCCATCCTGATCACAGGCACTTCCCTGCTGCTGTCTTCCTGTGCCCTGGTGGGGATGACCTTGTCCAGCAGCAAGTCACTGGCGACCCTGCCGTTGGCACTTTTGTTTTTAGCCCAGATGGCCACCACCATACCGGCTTCTTTGTACATGCAGCGGGTCGGACGGCGGCCGGGATTCATGACCAGCTCGGTGTTCGGCATGGCCGGGGCCGCCATTGCCACGCTGGGCATTTTAAAAGCCGAGTTTGGCCTATTTTGTTTCGGCACCGTCTGTATCGGCGTTTTTAACGGTTTCGGTCAGTATTATCGGTTTGCGGCGGCGGAAACCGCTCCGGAGGAATACCGCAGCCGCGCTATTTCTTACGTGCTGGCGGGCGGATTGATTGCGGCCTTTGCCGGACCGAATCTGGCCAAGTGGTCCCGGCAGGTGTTGCCTGAAGAATTTGCGGGTAGCTATGCCATCCTGATCGGGATTTATCTGCTGGCCCTGGGTATCGCTGTGTTTCTGCGATTGCCGGGCGGCGGGGCGGCAACCCGGGCAACCGGTGGCCGCCCGCTGGGCGAAGTCGCCCGTCAGCCGGCCTATTTCGTGGCGGTGGCCAGTGCCATGGTGGGCTACGGCGTTATGAATTTTATTATGATCGCCACCCCGCTGGCCATGCACGATTATGCCCACCCGTTTTCAGATACCGCCTTTGTCATCCAGTGGCATGTATTCGGAATGTTTTTTCCGTCCTTTTTTACCGGACATTTAATCCGAAAATTTGGTACTGCCAGCACCATATTGGCGGGGATCCTGCTGCTCGGTCTGTGCGTCGGGATCAACTTCACCGGCGAAACGGTCGTTCATTTCTGGGGTTCGTTGATATTTTTGGGGGTCGGCTGGAATTTTGTGTTTGTCGGCGCCACCACCCAGCTGACGGAGACATACACGCTCGCTGAAAAGGCCAAGGCCCAGGCCCTGAATGATTTTATTGTATTTGGAACCGTCACCCTGACCTCGCTGTCCTCCGGTGCGGTGCAGAACCTCCTGGGGTGGCAAACCATTAACCTGGCCGTCATCCCATTTTTAGTATTCATTTGTCTGGCGAATATCTGGCTGCGAGGCAAACAAGCAGCAGCCGTGTCTGATCCGTCCAAGCAAATGATTAACCAATAACGAATAACTAGAAGCTATCTCAAAAATGTCTTTTGGCCCAAACTCTTTGTTGGGCGCTCGGTTTAAATCCTCGAAATACTGGAGTATTCCTCCGGTTCAAACCTCGCGTCCGCCTCGATTTTGAACCAAAATCCTATTTTTGAGATAGCTTCTAATAACTCCCAATTGAGTTCCGCTCAATTGGGATCCCAAGGGAGAAGATGATGACACCAATCGTCAGCAAAGAAATTCATCTCAAAAACCGTCCGGAAGGCCTGCCGTCCCAAAGCGACTTCGAACTGACCGAGGTGACCCTGCCGGCAATCAACGACGGCGAAATCCTCGTTCAGAATATTTACCTGTCTGTCGATCCGTATATGCGCGGCCGCATGGTCGATAGCAAAAGCTACCTGCCGCCGTTTCAGATCGGCCAGCCT
>JAFDCJ010000152.1 GCA_019312835.1 Deltaproteobacteria bacterium | reverse complement strand
CAAACGATCATTCATTTCGCTTTTAGAAAGGGTTTGAAAGAAAAACGCCCCGACCCCTGAAACAATTTAAAAAAAATTCTGGAATTATACACTTTGTACTTGGCGCAAAAATATATAAATGGAAGAATCTGCTATTTCATCAGGGAATCCTATCCCCACGGGGAATATTTTCTGAGCCGGGAATTAATCGCTCTAGGCCCGGATCCCGGTCGTTTTATCATTTATCCCGGCGGGAATTCCTTCTACGTCGACGCGGTGATTGAAAACCAGATTATTGCGCTGGGCAAAGAAGCGGACCCGGTGGTACTTGAAGACATCTTCTGGCGGTTCCTGCGCCCCCGGATCCGCAGAGCGCTGGAGCCTTTTCGCAACCGGGAAAAACGGCAGCGGTCAGAACGAAAAAAACGGCCTGCAGGCGAAGACCCCGATGCCAGGATTCATATGTTCGATAAAAGACGATGGCATTTTCTTAGATTCGGTCACACGGATCAGTGTCATCTCACCCGTCTGCCGCCAAAAATGTTCCGTCGGTTTTTGAACAAAAGCCGGGATGAAATTGAGCAGATGTTCATAGACATGGAGCGTGAACTGCCGATCCGGGAGTACAAGATATATGCCTATGTCAGTTTTAACCTGCAACGTTACTTTGCTGAATCCGTCGCCGGGAACCATCCCCAGATGCTCGACCAGACCCAAATTGACGAACATTTTATCCACCAGATTTGCCTCCTGAACACGGATCCGTTATTCTGGGCCGGTATGCCTTTTGAGGACAGGCTCAACGACTATCTGATCAGGTATGTGCTGATGTATTTTGATTATGACTTCGCCCCCAGTTCCTTTATGGACGAATACCTGCGCCAATTCATCAACAACCGCCGGGACTACCGCCCGCCGCCTGGAAGCAATAGCGTCGGCCTCCAAGAGGCCAGCACGGTCTTTGGCCGATCCAAAGAGGAATTGAGAAAAATGAGTGCCAGGGAGCTCACCCGACAATATCGTCAAAAGGCCCAAAAGATCCACCCGGATAAAGGCGGTGATCACGATAAGTTTGTAAGATTGACCGAGGCCTACCAGGAGTTGTTGAAAACCAAACGATAGGTTGCAGGCGGGCCAAAACTGGCACAAAGCGGCTATCATCGGTGTTACGTGCCGAAATTTTGATTTCAGGTGTCAGTCTCGAACTGACCGAGGAAAGACGTCCGGTGAGAAGTTTAGATCTTCGATTATGGGGCCCGAACCCGCAGGCCGGGTGCGCATGCAGGTCATCTGACACCTGACACCTGAAACTTAATTGCAACGGATAACCATATTCCTGAGGAACACTCGAGAAGATCATTGTAATTATGCAACTAAATCCAAAATTAAAGTATATACTTATACTCTTCTCGCTACTCCTCCATGCCTGTGCCACAACCGGTGTGAATCAGCAGGTTGCCGATTTCCAGCGGCCGGCGAAATATGTTCACTTTTTCGAGGTGCTGGATCGCATCGTGGTCGAAGCCGATGCCCGCAATGCCGCCTCTTTCCCGGTATCCGGTTTCCCCTACCTGCGTACCAATCGGTTTTTGACCGGTTTAAAGCGTGACCTGGACACCGACGCCCGTAAAGAGCAGTGGGTACGTTGGTTGCAGCAACTCGACATGGAAGCCCGTAAAAAGGAAATTCACAACCTTCCGTCCAATGCCGTCAGGGACCTGGCCCTGGCGCTTGGTGAAAAGTTCGATCGGGATACCCTGCAGGCGCGCGCGGCGCTGTATTCCGACAAGATGCTGAACCATGATCTGCGTCGGGCAGACTTTTTTGAAGTCGTTGAGGCCGCAGCCGTCAATATCGACGAATATAAAACCGCCTATCGCATCATCGGCCTCTATCCGATTACCTCCCTGCCCGTCGCCTTTGTCACCAATCGGGTGCAGGGTGAATTTAGAAACTGGCACCAGAAGCCGCTGGATCAGCTGCCCATCCAGGGAGAACTGATTGTCTATGGCCCATCCGCGCCGGCGGCCTATTCACGGCTCAATGTTAGTGTGATCCTAAACCGCTGGCGCAGCAATGCGCTCGGGGCTCCCATCCCTTCAGACACTGATACAAAGACGTTGGCGGCCATGTTTGCACCGTTGATCCGGCAGGATCAGGTGCATTCCTATGACAGAATCGGCGCAGTGGTCTGGCAAGACGGGCGCGTCAGGGTCGATTTCCAGCAGCCGACGGTCTATTATTATCTGACCCATGCGCGCTTCAAGGGTGAGCCGGTATTGCAGCTTAATTACGTTTTCTGGTATTCTGCCAGAAAAGGGCCGAACTCTCCCTGGATTGAACGGGGGGATTTGGATGGACTGACGGTGAGAGTTTCTCTGGATAATGACGGCGCGCCTTTCATGCTTGACATCATGAACACTTGTGGCTGCTATCATTTCTATGTGCCCGATCCCAAAAGGGTGAAACGCATAATTCCCGCTCCCGGGGAAATCGACGCATTTGTTCCGCGGTGGATGCCGGAATCGTTTCCCCAGAGGCGCTTGGATATTCAGATCAACTCCGGCTGGCACCAGGTGGTTCACATCGGGGCGGCCAAGGATCCGACCGTATTTTTACCCTATCGGCTCGTAGCCTATGATCAGCTTGAAATGTTGCCGCATCCGGATCTAAGGTTCGAAAGCATCTTTAATTCCCGTGGAATTGCCAAAGATTCAGATCGGTTGGAATTCATCATCTTTTTTCCCATGGGAATCCCCGATGTCGGCAGTATGCGCCAGCGTGGACACCATGCCGTCAAGCTGGTGGGGCGCTCGGATTTTGAAGATCCGGATATATTTGACAAAAGCTTTGAATTTTACTAGTGTTGCGCCCTGCATGGATTTGCGGACCAGCACCGCGGTCCCGTGTCGAGAATTCGCCCATTTTTTAAAAGGCATTTACGGGACGCAACAGTTGAATTCGTTTGAAAACGCATCTGGCCTTCAGTTGAAACAGTTTTCAGGAAAGACAAGAAGCGGACCTTACCATGACAGCATCAGACTATTTCGATTTCGACACACCGGCAGAGCGGCGCGGCACTGCCAGCATGAAATGGGAGAAATATAAAGATCGGGATGTCATCCCCATGTGGGTGGCGGACATGGATTTCCGTTCCCCTCCGGCCGTTATCAGGGCCATAGAGCAGCGGGCGGCTGACGGCGTATTTGGCTATACCCTGACGCCGCAAGCTCTAAACGATCAGGTGGTTAACATGCTCCGGCAGACCTATGATTGGAACGTAAAACCAGAATGGCTGGTGTGGTTACCCGGGCTGGTAACCGGTTTAAACGTCGCCTGCCGCGCGGTGGGAGAAGATGGCGATGATGTGATCACGGCCGTTCC
This sequence comes from Deltaproteobacteria bacterium, assembly GCA_019312835.1. Lineage (GTDB taxonomy): Bacteria > Desulfobacterota > Desulfobacteria > Desulfobacterales > JAFDCJ01 > JAFDCJ01. Next base: position 1,905 of record JAFDCJ010000152.1, on the reverse strand, counting down.
GGTTTATCCGCCCTTTCTGTCCGCTCCCGGATTCAGCCGCCGCACGCTCACCAGGGTTCCGCTGAAAGAAAAAGATAACCGCTGGCAATTTGATTTTGAACGGCTTGAACAGATGATTACCGCCCGGACGCGGATGTTTATTTTATGTAATCCGCACAACCCGGTTGGTCGTGTATATACACGTAGCGAACTGACTGAGCTGGCAGGGATCTGCTTAAAACACAACATCGTTATATGCTCCGATGAGATTCACTGCGGCTTGATTCTGGATGAAGACAAGGCCCATGTGCCGACGGCCACATTGGATCCGGAGGTGGCTGCACGCACCATCACCCTGATGGCACCCAGCAAGACGTTCAATCTGCCCGGCCTGGGTTGCGCTTTTGCCGTAATTTCTGATAAAACACTTCGGCGCCGGTTTAAGAGTTGCATGGCCGGCATCGTTCCCAGACCCAATGTTTTGGGCTATGCAGCCGCAATGGCGGCTTTTGCCGAATGTGCCGACTGGCATGCCGCCTTGCTGGATTATCTTCGCGGCAACCTGGCCACCATTGCCGGCGTCGCAGAGCAGATGGCGCCGCTTTCAATAGCTCCGGTGGAAGCCACCTATCTGGCCTGGATAGATATGCGGGACAGCGGGCTGGAAAATCCGGCCAAATTTTTCGAAGCGGCCGGCGTCGGCCTTCAGGATGGGATCGAGTTCGACGGTCCCGGCTTTGTGCGGCTGAATTTCGGATGCCCGCGAAGTTTGCTGGCAAAGGCTTTGGAAAGAATGAAAGCGGCCCTGGACCGGTGTCACCGGTAGCGCCGGGTTGCAAAATCCTGCAGCGTTGCTTGCGGGGTTGTTCCCCAAGCTGAGACTGGCACCCAGATGAACCAAGACACAGCGCGTGCGCTTACAAAATCCTACCTGGCGAACCTGAAAACCGACTCTGAACGAGAGCTTAAGGATGCGGCAACAGACTATGTTACCCAATACCACGCCCTGCATCATATTCGTTCGCTGGTCGGGAAAATGCCCGATTTGGTTGATTCGCGCCTCATTACCAGCCTGCGCGACGTTCTGCTGGATACCCGTTTTTTACACCAGCGTCAAAGTCTTTTTTTCTATCGAATTGCGGCTGAAGCCCTGAGTTCGATCGCTGTTTATAGCCGCGAGCGGTCATTGGTCGAGCGTACGTTTGCGGTGTTGCAGAATATCCTGGCAACCGCCTCCGGCAACAGCCACCGCGCAACTGCCGAAGCCATGGGTTTGCTGCCGTGTACCCTGCGCGGGCCCGAACTTGATACGGATATCAGCGGACCGATACCCCGTTTGACCTGGCAACAGGCCCTATCCTCGACCGGTATTAACCTGAAGAATGCCGCTGTTTTTTACGGGCGTAGTATTGCAGCTCCCATCCAGGGCAACGGGCATCTGCTGGTGTTTAAACTGGCCCGGGGCCAAGAGCCGCTGAAGGATCTGATGTGCGAGGCGCAGTGGATGACGTATCTTCGCGCTCAGCGCCATTTGTTTCCACTGAGGTTTAATGTTCCCAAAGTTATCAAATTTAAAGCCACCCACCTGATCAGACTCTCCCAATTACCGGACCATTGCGGTTTACGTTCCGGCCGCTACGCCATCGGCTTTGTCGCGCACCGGCAGTATTTCCAATATCCCAACGATCTGCGCGCCGGACCCGGTGAAGATAACAGCTTATTTAACAAGATTATCGGCCGCAATGCGTGGCTGCTGGGAAAACTGGCCTCGATGGGCATCCTGCATACATCACCCATTGCCCTTTTTCATAACCGGATTCAAGCTCACCGTCGAAGGGACCGCGGTCTATATGAATGGTATCGTGCCGGCCGGCTGGATCGCTGGCTTGAATCCTGTCTGTATCCCAATATCGGAACCACTGGCGT
>JAFDCJ010000151.1 GCA_019312835.1 Deltaproteobacteria bacterium | reverse complement strand
GCTTCATGTCCTTGGCTGCAAACACGCCGGCGGCCAGTGATGAGCCGGCCCAACCCGTTGCTCCTGCCAAACAAACCTTAATAGACATCGCATTGACCCCCTTTGAATTGTTGGTGCGGTTTCGAATGCCGCCAACATCATTTGCGCCGGCCGAGGGCCAGGAGATTTTTCAGTTGCCCCGGTCCGGATTTTTCGTTTTCAAGCAGTATCCGTTGGAAAATCATGGCCGTCGCCAGTGCATCTCCCAGCGCCGTGTGGCGTTCCTGGAGCTCGATGCCTAAGTTTTTGACAACGCTGTCCAGATCCAGGTCACCTTTTAATCTTCCCGCGTAAGAACGTAGGTGAGGTGGATAACAAATGCTTCCGCACATGGATTGGGCATCGAGCACCAGGTTCTGAAGGGGGAAGCCGTGAGCCTGCTGCATGTAGCTATTGAGAAAATGTAAGTCAAAGCCTACATGGTAGCCGACCAGAATATCGGTGCCCAGATAGCCGAGAAACTTTTCAAATACGTCGGCAAATGCAGGGGCGTCGTCCACCATGGACGGCATAATCCCGTGGATTCTGACGGCTGCGGGGGGAATGTCCCGGCCCGGGCTGACCAGGGAGCTGAAAACATCCCCAAGGGCAATCCGACCGTCAATCACCCGGTAGGCCGCTGCGCTGACGACGCGGTCATCTTTGAGGCTCAACCCCGTGGTTTCGAGGTCGAAGATAACGTAGCGCAGGCTTCTGGCATTTTGCCGGGCTTCAAGATGATCCAGGGCCGTCAGGTTCATGCGCGCCAGGGGATGGAGCTCTTTGCCCCTGGTTCGAATTCGAACCAGGCGGTTACGCCAGCGGGCCAGCAGTAGGCTGGACATTATATTTCCACCAGCCTGGTCTGAAAGCGAAATTCAATGGTTTCCTGCAGACGGCGCACGATGGCAAAACTTTCCTTCATCATTTTACGCTGCAATCCGTTCAGACTGGCCGGGTCCAGAAAATTATCCGGTTCCTCGCCCTGGGCCAGGGCATCGAGGTGCCGGCTGATCTGCAGGTAAATCAGGAACTCATAGGCTTCGCGTAAATCGGCATGAAAATCATCGTCGATGATACCGATGCGGTTTATTTCTGCCAGACGGTCCAGGGTATTCTGGGTTTTGATCCCAAGGCTCAGGCTCAGCACCCGGGCGGCGTCCACCACCGGTGTCAAGCCCCTTTGTTTCAGATCGAACTTGTTTTTGTGTTCGCCTGATTTTTCGACCACGAACCGTTTGAGCAAACCCAGCGGTGGCCGATTGATCAGGGCGTTTTTGGCTAAAAAGCGCATGAAAAGCCCGCTTTTGCGGATGGCCTTCAGCAGCTGATCTTCCAAAAGATAGGGGAAGTTGGTGCCGGAATAAATCGGGCGGAAATCAAAGAAGATGGAGGCCATCAGCAGCGGCTGCGGGCTGGGGTCCTTAATCCATCCCAAGAATGTATCCAGCCAGCGGTCTTCCGATTGATTCCACTGAGGATTGGAAGCCATGATGCCGCCCGGGCACTCGGGAATTCCGGAGCGTACCAGATAGGCAACCACCCGCCGCGCAAATTGCATGAACCACTGGCTGCAGCTGGCTTCCTCACACTCCGGTTTGGGCGCAAAAAACAGGGCATTGTCCTGGTCGGTGTGCAGGGTTTGCTCCCTGCGGCCTTCACTGCCGAATGCCAGCCAGCCGTAAGGGACAGGGGGAGGGCCAAAGCCGTCATGTTCCATTTCCCTTTCGACCAGTTGGAGAGTTCGGATGGTCAGCCGGTCGTTGAGCTCGGTGACCAATGCGACCAGCTGCTTAACCGGCCCGCCCTGGCGCAGCATCATTTCAAGAACACTGTCAATCTTGTGACGCATGCCTGTAAGGGTATCCAGCGAGGTGGTACGTTTGATCTCGCCGATAACCTGGAGTGGAGAGCTGCCGGCTTCCATCTGCAAATCGCGTTCGCTGATAATACCGACCATGTGGTCGCCTTCGACCACGACCAGAAGCCGGACACCATGGCGGCTCATGGCCAGCAGGGCCTCGAAGGCATCCGCGTCGGGCGAGCTGGTTTGTACCGGCTGACTCATGATTCCGGCCACGGCGACTTCAGGGCTGAGACCGGCCGCCAGAACCTTGGTGCGCAAATCATTGTCCGTCATAATGCCCAGGGGGTAAAGGCCGTTGCCGGTGACGACAATGGAGCTGACCTGGCGCCGGGCCATCATCTGGGCAGCGGCTTGCACGGACATATAAGGTGCGCAGGTGAGAATATCCTTGTTCATGATATCAGCGACCTTCTTGCCCGTCAGAAAGACTTCCAGGCTGATAGCGCTTTGTCCGATGGGATACGGGCACTGGAATTCCGCGGTCTGGCGCACCGCTTTGATGGTTCGGGCCAGGGAAAAGCTGAAGTAGCGCTCAAATACCGGATAGCTGTTTACCAGTTGCCGGACATCTTCGGCGGGAAGCATCAGGCACATGAGATCCTGGTGGGCCGAGATATCGAACATGGCCGGTTTAGCCTGCAGAATGCTGGTGGCACCGAAATAGTCCCCCTCGCCCCGAATATCCACCAGCAGATCTTCGCCCTCATCGTCAATCAGGGAGATTCTGGCTGAACCTTTCTGGATGATGTACAAGTGTTGAAAGGGGCGGTCTCCCTTGCGCTTGATGCGTTGCCCTGCGGGGAAATAACTCATCTCCATTTGCGAAATGAGCCGGGTCAGTTCCCCGGTCCCCAGGGTGTCAAAGGGCGGCACCGAGCGCAAGAATTCAATCATACGCTGATTGGGAATTTCCGGCCCGGGTTCTTTTTGCTGCTGAGATTCCATATCCTTTTCTCGACTCATCCAATTATGCGCAGCGCAAAATAGGGTACCAGATTGAACATCAATACCCCCAGTTTAAAAGCGGCCATCGCGCCATAGTGAATGGCATCGAACTGCTCAACCGAGATTTTAAACCATCTGCTGTGGAGACGATAGGTCCAATCGTGAGCGAACATCAAAAAAAATGCCCACCAGAGCAGCAATGCAATGTTGAAAACTGAACACCAGGCGAAAAACGCTCGGATCACCTCTAATTCCATGCTTCCCCCTTTTGCAATGTGGATCTGTTTTCAGGCCGACGCATTAACCCCGGTTAGCGTGTACTATATATATCGACAGGGGCCTAATCAAGCCAAGATTAGACGCTATCTTTCAAATTCAGGCATGGTAACTTATAGCCGCTTGGATAAAAACAGGGCGCTTCCGGCCGACTCGACATACACTGAGCGTGCAAAGCCGGCCGCCTCATAGATGCGTTGGGCTCTGTGGTTGTTCTGTTGTACCTCCAACGTGATTTTGCAGCAACCCGTCGTGCGTGCTTTCTGCTCGACAGCTGCTAAAATCATTTGACCGATTTTTTGTCCGCGAAATTCGGGGATGACATAAAAATCATGAATGTTAATCAGCGGCCGGGCTGCAAAGGTCGAGAATCCCCCAAAGCAGGTCGCGATACCGACGGCTTGCTGATCCCGGAAAGCCAGAAAAATAATCGTGGTCGGATGCTGCTGCAGAGCCGGAATCAGCTGGCGTCGGACGTCGCTGGAGAGCGCCTTGCCATTGCCCATCGGCTCCATTGCGTAGGCATTTGACAGCGCCACAACCGCCTGCTGATGCTCCCGACAGTCGAGATCTGCTTCCAGAATTTCAATTGACGACATTTTAATTTGTTTCCCTTGCCAGTAGTTTTCGCAGATCCGCTATGTGTCTGGCCGGGTAAACGCCGGTGGGGCACACCCGGCTGCAGTTGAGGGCCCGGTCGCACAAACGCTCTCCGCGGTCGTCACCGGCGGTCGCCAAAAGGTGTTTCGACCTTTGCGGTGATTTTTTCAACTCAGCGCTCAGGGCGGCAAGGACGGCGGGCCCTAAAAAGCCATTTTTTTTGGGGGTAACGGGACAGGCCGAGACACAGGCACCGCATTCAATACAGTCTTCAAAGCGTTCATACGCGTTGACGCCCTCCGGTGGCGGAGTGGTTTGTACCTTTGCGCACTTTTTGAGATAATCCCAGTCTGGCGCCATGTCAGCATAAAACGGTGACATATCGACCACCAGATCTCCGCTTGCGGTAAATCCGTCCAGGGGTGCAAGTTCTATGACGCTGTCTTCCAATTCGTCTATTCTGGTGATACAGGCCAGCCGTTCCCGGCCGTTGATTTTACAGGCGCAGGTTCCGCAGGATGAATGGTGGCAGGAATGCCGGTACATCAACGTCGGGTCCTGCTGGAGACGAAGCGTTTCCAGGGCGTCCAGGACAGTGGTTTCCGGATCAGCCTTTAGGGCGAATTCTTGATACCGGGGCGGATCGAAGCGGTCCGGTTTATATCGTAAGATGCGCAATGTAATTTTCCTTAATGACATAGCAGAATATTCTTTACAGAGTTGTCTACAATATTTTTATTGATGGTACTTTCAAACATTGCGTGTTTCGTATTTGGTATTTTGTGTTTGGTGTTAACCGGAAAGTTCTGCTCTACCGAAATTACCAAACACCAAACACCGAACCCTGACCTATTTATAAAAATCCCTATAATTCATCAACCTGGTGGTTTTCGTCTTACAGGCGATGTTGTGTCCGGTTTGGCTGCAAATGAGATCGGCGGTTTTTTCCGCCATCAGTCTCATAGTGGTGGCCTTGCCGCCGATGACGGTGACCAGACCGGCCAGGTTGTCGGTTTCCCGGTGATCAAAACAGTCAAAGTCACGGCTGATCTCCAGCGGATCATCCGCCCCGGACAATGCGATCAAGGGGCGGACAGCATGCCATACCGAGTGAACCTTTGCTTCTTTGACCGCCGGAACCAGTTTGGCGCACAAGTCAATCAGGCGTTGCCGGTGTTCCCGGGGCAACTCGGCCAGGTCCGGATCCTCTGCCAGCCAGATAGAAGTCCCCAGGATGGTCAGCTGGCGCTGGGGGACGATAATGTCTCCCTCCCCGGCTTGGTGAAGCCGGTTAATGACCATGTTTGTCAGCCGGGAATGGACCGCCACCATGACACCGGGTCCCGGCAGAATCGGTACTTGAACCCCGGCCCGGGCACTGATTTTGCCCGCCCAGGCACCGGTGGCATTTATAAACACGTCTCCGCGGATATCGTGCTCGCGCTGGCGCCGATGGTCCAAAACCCGGATACCGGTCACGGCGCCATTGGCCTGATCAAAGCCGATGACTTCGGAAAAATTGTGAATGCGGGCGCCGTTGGCTCTGGCGGTGGCGAAGAAATGCAGGGGCAGCCGCCAGGCATCGATGGTGGCGTCCGGTACCTGGATCGCCGCGCGGAGGTCCGGGTTTAATTCAGGTTCCAGGGCCAGGGCTTGTTGGGCGCTGAGCTCACGGGTCGGAATTCCGGCGGCCCGGCAATTTTCCAGAAACAATGGTTTAAAGGCCAGATCGTTCTCATCCAGCGCCACAAAAAGCCCGTCGTTCTGTTCCAGGGCCTGGGGGGCGATACGCCGCAGGATCTTATTTTCCTGGATGCATTCGCGTGCGGCCGCCGGATCGTGCACGGCATAGCGCGCGCCGCTGTGCAGCAGTCCGTGATGGCGGCCGGTGGTCCCGGATAAAAGCTCGCCGCGCTCGAAAAGCGAAACCTCAAACCCGCGCAAGGCAAGGTCGTGGGCAAGAGCTGCTCCCGTGCCCCCTCCGCCGATGATGACGATTTTTTCCATCATTATATTTAGAATAAGGTTGGAGCTAAAACTAAAATTTAAATCACAAATCCCAAGCACCAAAATACAAATAAATCCCAAATTTCAATATCAAATGACCCAAACGTTTTTGACATTCGGTCAATTTAGTCAAATTGAGATCCCAAAACAACACATCATTATGTTAACCATTAAAATGGTTGCCTAAAGCCTATCTTGAGGACCGTTTGGAATTTCGAATTTCGGTGATTGAAATTTATTTGTTTTTTGGGATTTGTGATTTGTTATTTAAAGTCAGCAAATCCGACTATATAGGATCCTTTATTTTATGCACCAGTTAAATTTTATTATTTGTATGACGCCAGCAGGGCCACCATAAAATCCCACACCTTCGCTATGGAGGGGATGAAAAGGCGCTCATTGGGCGAGTGGGGGTCTTCCATGGTGGGTCCAAATGATATCATGTCCATGCCTCCATATTTATCACCGATCAGAGCGCATTCAAGTCCGGCGTGAAGTGATTGGATCGCCGGTTGCCGGCCCGAAACGCTGGTGTAAACTTCCTGGCAGCGTTTTAGAAGCGCTGATTGCAGGTCCGGCCTCCAGGGCGGATACTCACTGTCGGATCGGCTGTCGGCACCGGCCAGGGCAGCAACAGCCCTGACAATTGCTGTGACCTCATCCATTCTGGACATCACCGAACTTCGCTGACTGGTTAAAATTTGCAGCGCGCCGTCGATTATCTCCACCGTGGCCAGGTTATTGGAGGTTTCGACCAGACCCTCAAAATCAGGTGACATCCCCATGACACCATGGGGCAGTGCCAACATGAGATCAATCACCAGCCGGGTTTCCTGTTCGCTGAGGGCCTTATGGTCGTGATCCCCCGCGTCCGCCGGGACCAGGGCGATGGTCAGCAATGGCTCGGTCGCCCCGTACTCGGATTGAAGCGTCTTTTCAGCATCAGCGACGACTTTAGCAACCGTTGCAGCCTGTGATGGATCACAGGCGAAGGCGGCAGCTGCATCCCTGGGAATGGCATTATGAGCCGTGCCCCCTTTTAACGCGATGACACGAATCTGGCATGACGTGAATAATTGGTCCAGGGTGCGTGCCAATATTTTATTGGCGTTGGCGCGTTGTTTGTGAATGTCGATGCCCGAGTGGCCGCCATGCAGGCCCTGAATCTTCAAATCAAAGAAGGAACTGCCCCCATTGAGATCGGTAACCGTCAGCGCACGGGACACCAGGGTATGCCTTCCGCCGGCGCATCCGACAGTAAACTCGCCTTCGGCTTCCGAATCGACATTGAGCAGAATTCTGCCGTCTACAAATCCGGACTCGAGCAATTTGGCACCGTTGAGGCCGGTTTCCTCGTCCACCGTGAACAGCAGTTCGAGTCGCGGATGAACCACCTGCTCATCGGTGGCAAGCGCCATGGCCAAGGCGATGGCGATACCGTTGTCAGCCCCCAGTGTGGTCTTGTCCGCCCGGAGCCAGTCACCGTCAAACACGTGCCGGATGGGATCGCTGGTAAAATTATGATCCGAGTCGGGGGTTTTTTCACAAACCATGTCCACATGACCCTGGATGACGATGCCAGGCGAGTGCTCGTAGCCGGTTGACGGCGCCACCGTGATGACCATATTGCCGCCGGCATCCACCTTCACCGGGAACTGCTTTTCTTCGGCCCACTGCTTTAGCCACCATATGATTTTTTCCTCATTTTTGGAACACCGCGGGATTGCATTGATCTGCTGGAAGAGATCCAATACTTTTCTTGTCTTCTGATCCATCGTTTTGCTCCTGACTGTATAAAGGTTTCAGGTCCAAAAAGGTTTCAGGTGTCAGGTTTCAGGTGTCAGTGGCTCTGCCGCTCTTCTGACACCTGACACCTGAAACCTATAATGGCTGGAATGAACTTTGCGACAGATTATATCAGGCACTCCAGACTTGGTTTCAGCTTATGTAGTTTTCAGCTACCCTGTCAAGTTCTTCCTGGCTGTCTTGATTTTTTTTTGTTGTCTGATTAAAATAAAAGATGTCTTTTAACCCGGATGGACCGCGATGAATGTTGAATGCCCCAATTGCAGAATGATCAGTGCTGTCGGAGGTGATCAGATCCTGACGTCCCAGCGCGATATGGAAGTTGCCTGTCCCAATTGCAATTTCTTACTGGTGCTGGAACTGCAAATTGACCCTGGAAGGGCCGGGGTCACCAGGTCATCAAAAGACCTGCCGGAAGATCAACTGAAGGACTCCGATCCACCCGCCACATATTCCCACAAGCGCTCTGCCACGGCCGCCCTCAAAGCTAAAATTTTGCGGAGCCTTGTCAATTTGCCCCCGATGCCCCATATTATCCTTAAGGCGCGCGAGATAATTGCAGACCCGGATTCGAGTCTTAAGAATCTGGCCGACATTATCGAAACCGACCAGGCTCTTGTGGCCAAGGTCCTCACCCTGGCCAACTCGGCCTATTACGGGGTCAGCGGCATGGTGTCATCCATTCAGCATGCCTCGGTGTTACTCGGGCAGAAAACCCTGGTCCAGTTGATCACGATATCAGCGTCATCATCGCTGTTGAACAAGAAACTAAAAAGCTACCAGGTGTCCCCGGCTGAAATGTGGAAGCATTCATTGGCCTGTGCCTTTGGTGCCAGGCGCATTTGCGAAAAAAGCCAGCCGGATTCGATTGAAGATGCCTTTGTTGCCGGACTGCTGCATGATGCCGGTAAAATTATCCTTGATCCGTACCTCGAAAGCCACAAGGGTGAATTTGACAGATTGGGCCGCAAGAAAGACCGGCCGTTTCATGAAGCCGAAAGGGCTGTTATCGGGTTCGATCATGCTGAAATCATGGCCCGTGCCTGCCGCCTCTGGCGCTTTCCGGAAGCGCAGAGTGACGCAATTCGATTTCACCACAGTCCCCACGATGCCGATAACGGCCAACTGGCCTGTGTTATACACGCTGCCGACATCCTGGCCAAATCTACCGGCCATTCCGTCGGTGCGCCCTGCCAGGTTACCGATATCGACCAGGATATTCTGAGGCGTTTAAAGCTTAACCTGAAAGACCTGGATGCCATCACGCGGGCAATGCTAGATGATGTGAAGAAAATTGAAGAAGAGATAAAGGAAGGTTGACAAGCCGCGGGGTCGCCTTTATCTTGGATGCCTGCCTTCCAGATCGTGTCATAATTGGTTGCTTTCAAATCCGCCTGAGGCGGATTACAACCGCAACGTTTAAAGCACAGACGCGCTTTTGTCTTCCCCCGCCACTACGGGCGGGGAAATCCAAGCCAACCGCTTTGCGGGTGGTCGTTGACCTAGAATTGGACTTTATTTCCGCCTGTCATACCGGACTTGATCCGGCATCCAGCAGCAAAAAATTGCATCGGCACTGGATTCCAGGTCAAGCCCGGAATGACGAAAATATGAAGATGCAAAGTTTTTACCTTTGTGACACAGTCTGCCTAGCAGGACTGAAAATGATGATGTGACATATTTACAGGACAGGACCCTAAAACAGGTGGGTATCATGCCACTATTTGACCTGACCGAATTTTTTAAATTGTCATCTGCTCTGAACTACAATTTAAGCGCGACATCGTTGAATCGCTATAACGTGTTGATGTATATCACCGACAACAAGCGCCTGGATGACGATGATGCGAAAGACCGCGAGCGAAAGGGTATTGTCATGGAGGCATTGGACTATCTGTACAGTGCCTACCGTCAAAAACGCCGGCGTCTGGGACCCATGGCTGTTTTGCACCCCTTGAGGACAACAGCCCTGTTTAGCAGCACCCGCACCAGTTTAGATCTGGTCGAACTGCTCACCCTCCTGTTCCATGATATTCTTGAAGATGTCAAACCGGGTCAGTTTAACGTTCAAGAGTGGAAAGCCATGGAGGAGCAGTTCTACGGGCTATTTGAACGGCTAGGGCCGGAAAGCGAGTCCCGTCTGACGCAAAACATGCTGCATCTAACCCGGCGTGATAATGAATCTTACTACCAGTATGTCGCCCGGCTCGTGGAAAACTCCCGCAATTCACCTGAGATCGTTGAGATAAAATTGGCGGACCGGCTCGACAATACCCTGGATCTTCGCATCGACCTGGAAGACCCGCTGGCCAGGATCGATTTTTTTGAGAACATTTTCCAAATCATGTTCGTCAACAATTACAAGGGGTATGTCCCCCTACGGGAGCATTCGCCGGCGACGGCAATCAATGGCGCCAAGCGCCTGTATCAGCTTTTTAAAAATGCCGTGCTCCTGTCCCTGATTCGTCGCTATGCGCCCGATACCGCGCCGCGATCCCAAAAGCTGCTTTTTGATGCCGTCTCCGAGGCCGGCTTAAATGAAGCCCAGCGGACGCTCATTCATTTGATCAGCTATCATGTCAAAGACGTGCCGACCCAGCGAGGCCTCATTTTGGAAGCCATGCAGTATTGCTACAGCGGCAGAAGCAATATGGTCACCAAACCCGACGGCAGCCAATTGCTGGATGGGTTGTTTTCAACCTACTTCGGCCACAAGTCAAGCCGGCAGCGGCGCCAGCAATTGGATATCTTGTATCAAAATAAGAATTTGATGTTAGAGGCCGCGATGGCGTTTCTTGTCATTTTCCTGAGCTTTTTAAACGATGAGACCTACTATATCAGGGGAATCAGTGCGGAAGGAATTGAGCCGACCTAAATGCATGTCAGCTAAAAGCACAAAGCTCAAAGTCGGTTGTCTGAACCTCTGGCTTTGAGCTTTCTGCCTTGAGCTTTGAGGGATAATTTTCTATGCCGCCTTTTGATCAGGCGACAACAACGCTACCCGCATGGCTGCCAGATGGTCAGCCATTTCCAGATCTTCAACCTCGATACCGTCATCAACGCGCTTGTCAAGGACACAATCCCGTTTGCGATAGGCCACTGCCAGGTCGGGATCCACCTCCAGCGCGCGATCGAAATTGCGATAAGCGCTCGCGAAATCCCCTTTCTGCTCGTAGGCCAGGCCACGCAGGTGGTGGGCGCGGGCATAGTTCGGGTTCAACCGGATGGCCCGGTTAAAGTCGCTGATTGCTTTTTGAGGTTGGCCTGCTTTTAATTGAGCGGCGCCGCGGCTCGAATAGGCCAGTGCAAACTGGGCGTCGTGTTGGAGTGCCTGGGTGAATCTCTTGATGCTGTTTTTATAATCCTGTCTCAGATATGCGGCCACGCCCTCATCAAAGCGCCTGATGGCCGTTAGGTTATGGGACATAATCTAACTCCCTATACATTGGCTTGTGGTTATGAAACTTTTGAACCTACTGAAATATATAATAATTTTTATTAACACCTAAAGTAGTCACGCCCGGGCAGGTTGTCAACAATGGGGTTTGCGGCTTTTGGGCAAACCGATAAATATTGCTTTTGCTATGACCGTTAGCCGGGTTTGACAGTGATGCCCGGCAGGGGTATATCTATACCGATTGGTGTGAAAACCAATCGGAGTTATTCGTTATTGGTTATTTCCAGGCAGCGATTCTATAAAAAGCGTTGTGTTCTCCGAGCCTTTCTTAGACAACCGCTTATCTATGCCTTGCGTTTTCGGAACATATTTTATGCAATTGCACGGTAGACTATGAAAACAGCTGACCCCATGCCCAAAAATTCTGTTTCAATGCCCGCGCCAAATGTCTGGCAGCAAACCCATCAGATCAGATCCTATGAGGTGGACTGCCACCACAGGCTCGCCGTTCTATCGCTATTTAATTTTATGCAGGAGGCTGCCAGCCGGCATGCAGAGGCGCTGGGGGTGTCGATCCAGCAGCTGCTTTTGGAGAATTACACCTGGCTGCTTTCCCGTCTTAAAATAAAAATAGCATCTTTTCCCGTTTGGCAGGATCGGATAACCATCAGCACATGGCCGTCGGGGGCTCAGCGGCTATTTGCACTGCGCGATTTCCAATTGCAGGATAAACATGATCAGACCGTTGCCGCGGCGGTTTCAGCCTGGCTGGTCCTTGATGTTGAAAAACGGCGACCGGTCAGAATTGGGCCGTTCATTGAGAAACTCAGACCTCTTGAAGGCCAACATATCTTACCCGACGCCCTCGACAAACTGCCGGGACTGGAATTTCGCACCCATGAAAAAAAGTTTGTGGTCCGCTACCGGGATCTCGATATCAATCAGCATGTAAACAACGTCAGCTTTGTGGAATGGCTCGTGGAAAGTATTCCAAACGGGGTTTTAAACACCTCGGTGCTGGCGGAATTGGAAATCAACTTCATGGCTGAGGCCTTTTATGAAGATCGCATCCTGGCGGCCTGCCATCCTCTGGATCCCCACAACACCTCATTTCATCACAGCCTGATCCGCCAGCAGGACGGCCAGGAACTGGCCAGGGCCGTAACCGTCTGGCGATCGGTTTGATTTGCATTCTATTCCAATTAAACCGTTGATGTATTTGTAACTTTCCAATCTGAACCACCTCTCGTGATCGGGTCAGCCCGTTGTCCCGTTAGCCGGTTATAAATTTTGCTCCCCTACAATAACTGCTAAACGGGCTCAACGAGCCAACGGGCAAACCGGCCAACTGTTACCGTAAATGCTGTCTTTTTGCGCTGAAAATACATATTACACCGTATTGACCAGCGGCATGGTTACAGAGCTGCTAATATTCAAAACCAAAAGGAGGAAATCATGGCCAATCAAGCTCTTTTTTTGGGTTGGAGCCGTGCTGCGGCAGGGCGGGAACCACAGGCAATGGGTCTTTGGGGAAAAACCATGGAACCCTTAACGCGCAAGGCGCAACCCGCAACTTATTTAACGTAGATCACCGGGCCGGAGACATACTGGTCGGCGACTGTCAGGCGGGCCTCGCAACGGGTAAGCGCCTGGACCACTTCATCAAAGGCTTTCTGAGGGGTATTGTTGATCTCACTTAAATGGCCCAGGATGACATGCTGCAAACCGTTGTGCTGCAACTCGTTTAGCAGCTTTTTGGAGTCCGGATTGGACAGATGGCCGGTTCGGCCCCGGATGCGCTGTTTCAGGGGCCAGGGATACGGGCCGGTTTCCAGCATGGTCGGATCGTGATTGGCTTCCAGAATTAAAAGGGCACAACCCTTCAAGTGCTGTCTGACCATGGCGGTTGCAATGCCCAGATCGGTGGCGATGCCGATGGCGGTTCCGTTCTGGCCGATGGTAAAACCGGCCGGGTCTTCGGCATCATGAGAGATGGCAAAGGGGTGAACGGCCATATCTTTGATACGAAACGTCGATCCGCATTCAAAGGGCTTGATTTCATGTAATCTGCCAAGCCCGGGGCACGCATCCTGCGTTTTGGGATTGATATACACCGGCAGCTTATAGCGCCGGGAAAGGATGCCGACGCCCCGTATATGGTCGGAATGCTCGTGGGTGACGATAATCGCATCCAGATCCTCGGGCGACAGATGCCTGGCGGCCAGGCGCCGTTGAATCTCGATGCCGGATAAGCCGGCGTCAACCAGAATGGATGTTTCGCCGTCGGATACATAGGTGGCATTGCCCTTGCTGCCGCTGGCAAGGGTGCAGACTTCGAATCTGTATGACGACGGTTTGCGTTCTGACATCGTTCTCACTATTCTGAGCCTTGGGGGCGCTTACCCGGTGGTAGAGGGTGTAAGGCGTAAGGTATAAGGTAGAAAATACCGAAAAGTCCGTTTTCTAAGACAGACAGAATTCCTTTTGCCTTATACCTTCTGCCTTAAACCTTATACCGGTTAATTAACACCTCGGACCTGCCCTAATGAACGAAGCATTTTAAAGCCTTATACATGCAACTAATTTCCAGTATGTCCGAATCCGCCGGTGTTGCGGCTGGTTTCGTCAAGAACGTCCACTTCCTGCAATTCGGCCTGGTGGACCCGGTGGATGATCATCTGGGCGACCCGGTCCCCTCGATGAAAAGTGTAAGGCGCCGGGCCAAGATTGATGACGGCGATCATGACCTCGCCACGGTAGTCGGCGTCGATGGTGCCCGGGGAGTTGACAAGCCCGATACCGTGTTTGACCGCCAGACCGCTGCGGGGACGGATCTGGGCTTCATATCCCGGCGGCAGCGCCATGGCAAAGCCGGTGGGCAGCAGGGCAATTTCGCCTTTTGGCAGCAGCAACGCTTCGGTGATGGCAGCGCAGATATCCATGCCGGCGGACTGAGCAGTCATGTAACGGGGCAGGGGAATATCTGCATCCGACGCGGGCCGCAGCCGCAAAAATCTTATTACCGGGGGTGTGTTCAAGGGAAATAGTTAATGTCTTTGATGGTTTCGGTAATTATTATGGCATCTGTTAGTTGCTAGATTGACCAACCTAAAAATGCCTAAAATGCCTAAATTGCTAAAAGTAAAGGAATCCTATCATTTTATAGTCGATCCATTAATTTTAGGCATTTTAGGCATTCTCATTCATAGCATCAGTGGGGAATAATTCCCGCAACTCTTTTCCCATATCATTAACGGGCCCTAACAGTGTAAAGGTCATTTTATCCGGATTGATGAGGTCATCGGCCAGCTTCAGGATATCGTCAGCGGTGACGGCTTCGATCTGTTCAATGATTTCCTCGAGGGTAATGTCGTGGCCAAAATGCATTTCATTTTGAGCGTTGCGCACCATGTGGTTGTCGACACTTTCAGCGGCCAGCATCAGACTGCCCTTGGTATACTCCATGGCGCTCTTAAGCTCTGATGATTTTATCCGCTTCGTTTTTAATTTAACGATTTCGTCCAAAACAAGCACGGTGGCATCGCGCGTTTGTTTGGGATCAACACCCAGATAAAAACCGAACATGCCGGTATCCACATGGGAGGAAATAAAAGAATATACGCTGTAGGCCAGGCCCCGGCGTTCTCTTACTTCTTGAAAAAGCCTGGAGCTCATGTTGCCCCCGGTGATGGTGTTCAAAAGGGAAAACGCATAGCGCCTTGGATCACTGATGGCCAAACCCTTGGTGCCGAGGCAAATGTGCATTTGTTCCAGATCGCGGTGATTTAAATCCACCACGGAGCGGTCGGGGGGCTTCAGGCGTTCGGGGAAATCCTTGCCGGTCGGGATAGCTTCAAAGGCCGGTTTGATCATGTCTACGATTTGGTTGTGCTCAAGCTTGCCGGCAGCGGATATGACGATTCGATCGGGCTGATACAGACGCTGAAAAAAGTTTTTCAGCATGCCGTCATCAAACCGGGTAATGTTTTCCGGTGTACCGAGAATGGATCGGCCCAGCGGATGGTCACCCCAAAAATTATGGCCTGAAAGCACGTGAACGTATTCGTCGGGGCTGTCCATCACCATGCCGATTTCCTGCAGGATAACCGGCCGTTCTCTGTCAATTTCCGCCGGGTCGAATACCGAGTTGATAAAAATGTCGGAGAGAATATCGACCATGGTTTCCGTATGGGTGTCCATTACCTTGGCGTGGTAACAGGTATTTTCCATGGTCGTGAAAGCATTGGTGTGACCGCCAATGGCATCAAACTCTTTTGCAATCTGATAGGCGGAACGCCGGCGAGTGCCCTTGAAAATCATGTGCTCGATAAAGTGGGAAAGGCCACTTTCGTTTTCGGTTTCATCCCGGGCACCCACATTGACCCACACCCCCATGGACACCGAACGGGAGTGAGGCAGTTTTTGGGTCAGAATCCGAATGCCGTTATCAAGAACGGTTTTAGCGACCGTCACGTCCATGGTCCTCATCCAACAGCGCTTTATGGCTCAGGCGTATTTTTCCATCCCGGCTGATTTCCAGTACCTTGACCCTGAGTTGGTCACCTTCCTTTACGATGTCGGAAACTTTGGTAACCCGGTGATTGGCCAGCTGAGATATGTGCACCAACCCATCGGTACCGGGCATTATCTGGACAAAGGCCCCGAAGTCCGTAATTTTGACTACCTTGCCTTCGTACACGGCACCGACTTCCGGCTCCCGGATAAGCTCTTCTATCATTTTTATCGCCGCGTCGCCCTCCTCTTTTGAGAAGGCGGCGACCTTTACCAGGCCGG
>JAFDCJ010000150.1 GCA_019312835.1 Deltaproteobacteria bacterium | reverse complement strand
CTCCATGACTATACTTTCTATGATTTGATTAATCGCAATGCCGTTGCTTTTGGCGGCCGACCGGCCTGGTTGGAAGTCGACGACGAGCGCCAGCTGACGTTTGCCCAATACAAGGAGCGGGTCGATCGCCTGGCCTGCGGTTTACAGAAGGCCGGTCTTCAAAAAGGCGACTGCATCGGCGTTTTCGGCAAAAACAGCCTGGAATACTTCATGTTATACGGCGCCGCCGCCGCCCTGGGGGCAATTATCCTTCCCATCAACTGGCGGCTATCGGCCGAAGAGGCGGTTTTCAACTTAAACGACGGAGCTCCCAAATCTCTTTTCGTCGACCCGGAATATCAGGAGATGATCGATGCCCATAAAGCCAGGCTTTCATCGGTGAAGGCCTTTTACAACCTCAAGCCGCCGGGGGGCCAATTCCAGGATTTTGAGGCCTTGCTGGACAACGACGGGCAATTTGAAGCGGCCGACGTGTCGGACGGTGACGGGGCCGTCATCATTCACACCGCGGCGGTGGCCGGGCGGCCGCGGGGCGCCCTGCTGCGCCAGGGCAACATCGTCAGTGCCAATACCCACATCAACCTCTTGATGAACCTATCGCCTGCCGATGTGCACCTAAACATCCTGCCGCTGTTTCATGTCGGCGGTCTCTTCATGGCCACCGGCGCATTTCACGCCGGGGTCCTGAATGTCAACATGAGCAAATTTGACGCGGCCCTGGCCGTCAAGCTTATCGAAGAGAAAAAGGTATCGGTGATGTTTGATTTCTCACCGATTCTCGGATCGGTGCTGGAAGCGGCCGAAGAAGCAGGTGCCGACATACAGACCCTGCAACACGTTCTCGGTCTGGAGTCCCCCGACGTCATTGAAAAGTACCAGGCTGACATCGGCGGCACTTTTTACTGCATGTACGGCCAGACGGAAACCTCGGCCATTGCCACCATGGGCCGTTATTCGGACCGACCGGGTTCCGCCGGCCGGACCATTCCGCTGGGCGATGTGCGCCTGGTGAATGACGATGACCGGCCGGTGCCGGTGGGAGAGATCGGCGAGATCGCGGTCAAAGGTCCCATGGTTTTCAATGAATACATCAATCTGCCCGAAGACACCGCCCATGCGCTTCGCGGCGGATGGCAGCATACCGGAGACATGGGGCGATTCGATGAAGACGGCTATCTGTGGTATGAAGGGCGCAAGGCCGAAAAAGAACTGATCAAACCGGGGGGCGAAAACGTCTATCCCGCTGAAGTTGAAAAGGTTATCCTGGCGCACCCTGCGGTTGAAAAAACGGTTGTTTTCGGCGTGCCGGACCCCAAGTGGAAAGAAGGCATCAAAGCCGTCTGCCAGCTGAAAGCCGACCAGCACCTCGAGGCCCGGGAGCTGATTACATTTGTGGGCGCCCGTATCGCCAGCTTTAAAAAGCCCCAGTATGTTGAATTTGTTGCCGAGATTCCGTTGCGCGCAGACGGTTCACCCGATCGAACGAAGGTTAAGGCGTTATACGGGAAGCCTCAGGATTGAGTTGATTGAGTTGAACGGTGCCATTTTGTGCTGCAGCGCACATGCTCATGATTTGTCATTCCGGGCTTGACCCGGAACCCAGGCGTTTTTCTCCCGCTAACAAGACTGGATGCCGGATCAAGTCCGGCATGACGGGGAGCGGAATATCGTATTTTTCAATTCTCACGTAAATGTTCACCCGGCTGCATCCCAATTTAATCAATAGAAGCTATCACCTTCCCTCGGGATGCTGGTAGCTCTTTCTTGGCTTCATTTCTATTAGGTTGACTTCTCCTCGTATATCCCCTATATCGCAATCTATAAGGGTCTAAATTTTTATTAACGGCGAAGCCGTACTATGTAGAATCGCGCCGCGATTTTACGGGGAGAAACAAAATGGTCAGAACGGAAATATCGCTTTTCATGAAAAATGCGCCGGGGGAGCTTGGCAAATTCGCCCATCTGCTGGGAGAGGCCGGCATCAACATCGATGCCCTCACCATCCAGGATGCGTCGGCTTATGTACAGGAGCTGTTCAAGGCCAGGGGCAAATCGTTGAAACGAATCGCCTCGGCCGCCAGTTACAATTCGATGCGCAAAGACTCGGCTGAATTTGCCCTGATCCGCGCCATTGTCAGCGATACGGACAGGGCCGTAGACCTGCTGTCGAAAAACGACTATGTTTTCGATATCATGCCGGTGATCGCCCTGCAGCTTGAAAACAACCCGGGCGAGCTGGCCAAGATTGCCACCAAGTTCGGCGAAGAGGGCATCAATATCAATTACGTTTATGGATCGGCCTCGTCGTCCGATGAAAAGTATTTGTTTGTGTTTTGTCCGGAAGATATAGATCTGGCCTCCAAGATATTCCTATAAGGATACAGGACCAGACAGCAGCGTCAGAAGTTAAAAGGCTGGGAACGCACGACAGGGACGGGATCTGGCGGTAGTGTGTCAGCGCCGGCAGATCAGCACTTGAGAAAACAGCATGTTCTGAATTTGGACAAGAAGGGAGCGGCCAAACGCCGCTCTTTCGTTTCTGGTTGAATTGGGTTTAAAAGGGACGGGGATGAGGGGGCCGTCATTGCGATCAGTCTCATCCGGGCCGGCAACCGCCCTTGCCGGTATTTGCAATCTTTTGGGAATTTGGAAGCTGTTCCCTATAATAGCCGGTGGTAATTGATGTTCAATGAGAATCTGGAAGCTATCATATTCTCCGCTGGTTCTGCCGATCATTTTCTTTGCGGCCCTGATTTTGATCGGATCGGTTTTGCTGCACGGTGCGGAAAATGATTCTGCGAAACCCCTCTCCTGGACGGATGCTGTTTTCACTTCGACTTCAGCCGCATGTGTGACGGGACTGGTCGTCGTCGATACGGGCACCGGCTTCACGCTTTTGGGCCAGATCGTCATCCTTTTGCTTATTCAAATCGGCGGATTGGGCATCATGACCTTCGCCAGTCTGACCCTGTATTTGTGGAGACAGAAAGTTTCATTCACCGACCGGATTGCCGTCGGCCAATCGCTGCGTCACGATCCTTCATTTCATCTCGGTAAGTTTCTGACCCGTCTGGCCGCGTGGACATTCATTATCGAATTTCTCGGGGCGGCGCTGCTTTTCATGCAGGCACCCGACCGGTTTTCTCCATTTTCGGCGCTGTTTCACGCCGTTTCCGCCTTTTGCAATGCCGGTTTCAGCCTGTTTGCAAACAGTCTCGTGAACTGGCAGGGCGATTGGCGGGTCAACATGCTGTTTATGGTGCTGATTTTCTTGGGGGGAATTGGCTTTTCAGTTCTTGTAGAATTACAAACATACTTCGCAAAATTACTGCGACCGGGTCGCAACATACCGGGCGCTAAATTGAGCTGGCACTCAAAGACAGTGCTTCAAACGAGCCTCTACCTGATTGTCTTCGGATGGGCGACCATTTATCTGGCAGAGTTTGTGGGCTATCACCGGATGATGATTGCCGATGATGCCG
>JAFDCJ010000149.1 GCA_019312835.1 Deltaproteobacteria bacterium | reverse complement strand
TTTATTTTTATAGAAATTTATTGATAAGTCAAAACAATAATCTGCGCCCGACAAATTGAGACCCATCATATTCCGGGCCGACAATCATGCGCAATCACGGGAAAACGCCCGCAAAGCCCTTAGCGGCTTAACGCGATAAAAACGACCCCTAAAGTAATCAGGGAAGCGCCGACCAACCTGGGCTGCCGATGGCCTTCTCCAAGCCCCAGGATTCCGAACAAAGCAGAAAAAACGATGCTCACCTCCCTGACGGCCACAACGTAGCTCACATTGCTGGTTTGCAAGGCAAATAGGACCAGCAGATAGGTGAATGCAACCAGAAACCCGACAACCAGGATGGGCCCTTTGTTTATCTGCCATTCCGGTTTTAGGGCCTTTTGTTCCTTGATCAGCACGTAGGGTGTCAAAAAAATCAGGGGAAATAAAAATATAAAATAAATATACACCGCCGGGTGAACTTCTTTTACACCCACTTTATCCACCAGTGAATAAGCGGCGATCGTGCAGCCGGTTAGCAGGGCCCAGGTCGAGGCGGCGCTGCGAATCGCGGTAAAAGGTTCAAAGAGTGTTTTGACAGAAAAAAATTTTAGGTGAATCGTATAAATGCCGGCAACCACAAAAGCAATACCGATGATTCCCGGCAGGCTCAGTTGCTCGCGTAAGATGGGCACCGCCAGAATGGGCACCCAGAAAGGGCCAAACCCTCTGGCCAGCGGATATACCACCGAAAGATCTCCGCGTTCATATGAGCTGCTGACAAAGAAAAAATAGAACGTGTGCAATATGCCGGTTGCAACGATGCAGGCCCAACCCGCTGCGGATATCTTCATTCCGGGATAGAAATATAAAAACATGGGAAAATAAATAATAACGGCAAAAAGGATCGACCACCAGATAAAGGCGATCTTGTTCACGCTTTTTTTTGCCAGATAATTCCAGAAGGCGTGCAAAAAGGCGGAGGCAAGAACCATTAGCAGCGCAGTGACTGTCATACCGTTATTCGTTTCCACCGGCGGGTTGCGAACAGGCCTTTCGATATTTCGAGATCTCGCTGGAGATCTCCATCGGGGCAAGGTGATGGTTAAGATCATCGGGTGCGAAGGGCAGGAATTTAAAAATATATTTCTCCAGGGCGGCTGTTTTCTGCCACAACAATTGAATCCGGCGTTTGTATTCCGACCGTGTGCCGTATCTTTCCAGGATATAACCCATGCGCTCATCCAGCGAAACGATCCGGTCATGCAGCACGCGTTTGTCGGCATAATTAACGATCGAGGCTTCTGAGAGATGGGGAGGTTCGGCATAGGTATCCAGGCGGACATGTTGCCGGACCAGATCGCCGACCTGCGGATACCCAAAAGCGGTCAGAACCTGATCACCGGTCTGCGCATGGTTTTCCTCGGTTTCAAAACTGCGCGTCTTGGTAATGTCATGCAACAGCGCAGCCGCCTGCACCAGCTTTCCATTTAGTGGGCCGCCCTGAGCCTTGAGATGGTCCACCAGGCACATGCCGACCCGGCATACCTGAATGGAGTGCGCCACGATGTTATCAAGCATGTTCATCCGGCACATGAGCCGGAAACATTTATTTTTGGATGGGATGCTCATTTTGCGAGTAGTAAATCCACCATTTCGGCAAATCCATAACCGCCCTCCTGCCGGGTCACCCAGGCCGGCTTGGGATTAATTTTTTCTTTGAACTGTAAAATGTTCGCCACCGCCACCGAATGCGGGAAAAAGTCGAACATGGGAACATCGTTGGGAGAGTCCCCGATGAAGATGATGTGCTCCTTCACGGCTGCCAGATCATCCTTAAACACTTCAGCAAACAACAACCGGGTCATGGTGAGTTTATCATATTCGCCGAACCATCCGTTGACGTGAATGGAGCTGATTTTGGCCCGGGCGCCCGCTTCTTCGAAAAGCCGCACGATTCGATCAACGTCTTCGATGGGCAGCGGCGGCACATCTTCGCAATAGTCAATGGCCAGGTCGGCCTCCCGGTATTGCTGGTCGGCGGATACCCGGCAGCCGGGTATTTGGCTCAGAATAACCCCTTTGAGTTTTTCCAGTTTCTTTGAATCGATTTTGCGCTGTTTTTCAGTCTTAAAATAGCGCCGCTTCATTTTGCGCCGGGAATCATCGTAATGGAAATAAAAGGCGCCGTTTTCCCCGACAATACCGTCCACCGGCCACATGCGGGCGATGTGGTCGCACCAGCCCGCCGGCCGGCCCGTAATGGGAACCATGCGGGTGCCTGCCTTTTTAAGGTCCTCCATGGCAGCGAAAACAACGGCCGGCAGGCGGCCGTCAAGGGTAAGGGTATCATCGATATCCGCCAGGACGCAGCGGATGCCTTTTTTGACGGCTGCGGGCATTTTTTCGATCGGTTTCATTTTTTATCCTGGTGCAATTTTAAGATCGCCTCTTGCGGTGCTGCTTAGCGATGTCTGGTTGAACTTGTCAACAATAATTCAACCAGGGGCCATATTCATGCTGGGTTTCGACCTCGCCTCAAAGGGTATCAAACACCACTGGTTCTCGTAGGTTGGGTTGAGGGATGAAACCCAACATCAGATCAAACGGCCTCAACCCAATCTACGACGACTTGCATGGGTTTGCTGGAAGCCGCTCCCACAGTAGTTATAATGGTAACTTTTATTTTTCGGATGAGCACCTCAAATATTCATCAAATCA
>JAFDCJ010000148.1 GCA_019312835.1 Deltaproteobacteria bacterium | reverse complement strand
CTGTCTCCGGGCTATGAGACATTTGATCCAGGGCTGCGGGGCGACTTCGGTTACGGCAAGTTTGAAAACGTGGTCACCAGCCTGGATTTTGAAAGGCTGCTGTGCGCCACCGGCCCGCATGAGGGCGAGGTGCTGCGCCCGTCGGACAAACAGCATCCGCAGAAGATCGCCTGGATTCAATGCGTGGGCTCCCGGCAGGTCACCGAGGGCGGCAACAGCTACTGCTCGGCGGTTTGCTGCACCTACACCCAGAAGCAGGTGATTTTGACCAAGGATCACAACGCCGAGGCCGCGTGCACGGTGTTTCATAACGATATTCGCTCCTACAGCAAGGATTTCGAGCGGTTTTACCACCGGGCGGAGAGCCTGCCGGGGGTGCGGTTTGTCCGCAGCTACGTGTCCGTGGGCACAGAGGATCCGGAGACGAAGAATGTCAGCATCCGTTACGCGACGCCGGCCGACGGCGTCAAGGAGGAAGAATTCGATCTGGTGGTGTTATGCGTGGGGTTGAACCCGCCGGCGGAAGCGGAGAAGATGGCCGCGCTGTACGGCATCGAGCTCAATGGCCACGGTTTTTGCAAGACCGCTGCGACCAATCCCATCGCGACGACGCGCGCGGGGGTGTATGTGAGCGGGGCGTTTCAGGGTCCGATCGATATCCCGGAGTCGGTTTATTCGGCCAGCGGAGCCGGTGCGCAGTGCGGCGCGTTTCTCAACCGGCGGCGCGGGAAGCTGTCGGTGGAACGGCAGTATCCGGCGGAAAAGGACGTATCGGAAGAAGATCCCAGGGTCGGCGTCTTTGTGTGCCATTGCGGGGCCAATATCGGTCGGGTGGTTGATGTGCCCTCCACCGTTGAGTATGTCAAGCGCCTGCCCAATGTCGTCTACGCCACCGAACAGTTGTTTTCATGTGCAACGGATTCGGCCGAGTCGATCACCGAAACGATCAAGGAGAAGAACCTGAATCGGGTGGTGATCGCGGCCTGTTCGCCGCGGACCCTTGAGCCGTTGTTCCGCGACACCCTGCGCGAGGCGGGCATCAATCAATATTACGTCGACATGGCCAATATCCGGGAGCACTGCTCCTGGGTTCACGCCCGCGAGAAGGAGGCGGCCACGGTCAAGGCCAAGGACATCACGCGCATGTCGATTGCGCGCGCCTGCCGGCTGAGGCCGCTGCAGGAGATCGATCTGCCGGTCAACAAGGCGGCGCTGGTGGTCGGCGGCGGCATTGCCGGCATGACCTGCGCGCTGTCGATTGCCAACCAGGGCCATGAGGTCTACCTGCTGGAAAAGGACGGCGACCTGGGCGGCACGGCCCGCAAGTTGCATTCGACCCTCGATGGGCTGGATGTGCAGGCCTATTTAGATGACCTGATGCGCCGGGTTTATCAGCACCCTTCCATCCATGTCCATACCGATGCCGTGATTGAAGAAGCCACCGGCTATGTGGGCAATTTCAGAACCAGGGTCAACTGCGATGTCGGGCACCTGGAGATAAAACACGGCGCCACGGTGATCGCCACGGGTGCCGAGGAATACAAGCCCGGCGAATACCTGTACGGCGAAGACGAGCGGGTATTGACCCAGCTGGAGCTGGGGGATCTGATCGTCAACGAAGATGAAAAGCTTTCCAAAGCCCAGGGCCTGGTGATGATCCAGTGCGTGGGCTGCCGGCAGGAGGACCGGGATTACTGCTCGCGGGTGTGTTGCGGGCATGCGATCAAAAATGCGCTGAAATTAAAAAAGATCAACCCCGCGATGAATGTGTACATTTTATTCCGGGACATTCGCACCTACGGCTTCAGCGAGGATTATTACCGTCTGGCGGCTGAAAACGACGTCAAATTCATCCGCTACGAGCCGGACGCCAAGCCGCAGGTGGCGCCGGCGGTGGAGGAAGGCCGGCCGGTTTTACGGGTTACCGTGCCGGACTATATTCTGGGTCAGAAGCTGGCGCTGGATGCCGATCTTGTGGTGTTATCGGCCGCCATCGTGCCTGGCGCGGACAACCGCAACCTATCGCAGCAATTTAAAGTGACGCTGGGGCCGGACGATTTTTTCAAGGAAGCCCATGTGAAGCTAAGACCGGTTGAGTTCGGCACCGAAGGCGTCTATCTGTGCGGCCTGGCGCACTATCCCAAACACATACCGGAATCCATCAACCAGGCCTATGGGGCCGCCAGTCGGGCCTTGACGCTGCTGTCGCACGACACCGTCACCGTCTCGGGCTCGGTTTGCCAGGTAGAAGAGACTAAATGCATGTCCTGCGGCGCGTGTATCGACGCCTGTACCTATAACGCCATCGAGTTTCGTTCGACGAAGCAGGGCCAAAAGGCTGTGGTCAATCCGGTTTTGTGCAAAGGCGACGGGCTGTGCAACGCCAAGTGTCCAACCGGGGCGATATATCTAAAACATTTTACCGATGAAGATCTCGTGAGCCAGATTGATGCCGCCGCTTCCTGATTGAGCGCGAAGCGCACAATCAGGCGTTCTAATAACTTGTAATCCATTGGCCAATAACGCTCAACGGCTTTAAAGGGGAGTCGCCAACGAATGAGTACTGGATTCGAATTCAAACCAAAGATTCTGGGTTTTGTGTGCCACTGGTGAGCATACGGTGCGGCTGACATGGCTGGAGTTTCCAGACTGCAATATTCACCAGAAATCAGGCTTATCCGCGTCATGTGTTCGGGCAGGATCGACCTGGAATTTGTCCTGCGGGCGTTTGCCAGAGGAATGGACGGGGTCTTTATCGGCGGTTGCCGTCTGGGTGAGTGCAATTATATCACCCATGGTAATTACGACGCCCTCAACATGGTGCTGCTATGCCGCAAAATAATGGAACACATCGGGCTGGACCCGGAAAGATTAAGTGTCCAATTTATGTCTTCCGGCGAAGGCATGCTTTTTTCAGAAGTCGTTGATGACTTCAGCAAAAAGATCCACGCCCTGGGACCGCTCGGCAAGGCTGAAACACTGGATGAAGCTGAATTAAAGTCAAAACTTGAAGAAGCCAGAAAGCTGGTACCCTATATTAAAATTGAGAAAAGGGAGAAGCTGGCGTCGCGCCTCGAAAACCAGGAAGACTATGACGGGTTGTTCACCACCGCAGAGATAGAAGCATTATTCGGTGAAGTCTTTTCGTACCATATTGATCCGGAAAAGTGTCAGGCCTGCATGATTTGCCGCCGGCGATGCCCGGTTGAGGCGATTTCCGGCGGCAAGAACCGCATCCATGTCATTGACCAGGATATCTGCATTAAATGCGGAACCTGTTTTGAAGTCTGCCCACCGCGCTTCGGTGCGGTAAACAGGATTGCCGGGGTACCTGTTCCGCCACCGATTCCCGAAGAGGAGAGGATGCTGGTCCGCAAGCGTAAGGCAGAATAGGCACTTTAGGCATTTATACCTGCACGCTTCTAGGTTCAGAACCACAAAATTAGAGAAATTCCTCTCGCGGCCTTCACCGAGCTCATATACTTCTTTCCAGGTTAATGGTTTGGGAGGGGCCAAACTGGTTGGCGCTGAAAAAATGGATCAGTTTGCTGTCGTTCCAGTCCACCAGGGTGTATATTTTATGAACGCCCAGGTCCCGCAGATGATCCATAAATTCATTGATCAACTGCTCACCGATCCCCTTGCGCTGGTAGTCGGAATCAACGCCAATGGTAGCCAGGATTGCTTCTTCCTGGAAAATACCATACTCCACCATAAAGAGCTCGCCCATTACAAATCCCACCACGGTTCCATCTTCCGTTTCGGCCACAAGTGAGGTGGGCAAATAATCTCTGGAGATAAAGAGTTTTTCAAACCTCATCTCATAGTACTCCGGGCGTGAAACCTGAAGCACTTTCCTGTCAATTCCAACCACCGCGTCAAAATCGTCAGCCTTCATGAGTCGGATGTTGATGGCGCCGGTGTTCATGGGGCCCCCTTTCACCTAATCACCGGTTCTCTATGCACTGGTGATTGATTTGGGTTGTAAATAGGATCTGCCCGACCCTGGCAAGTCATTGCCCTGAAGCTGCGCTAATGCGACCCGGTGGCATGAGCGCTTCAGCTGCCGCCGACGGTGGCCCGGATGACTTTATAGCCCTCCTTTTCCATTGCCGCAGCAACCTTTTCCTGGAGCTCTTTTCCGGGGGTTAAGGCATTCATGT
>JAFDCJ010000147.1 GCA_019312835.1 Deltaproteobacteria bacterium | reverse complement strand
TTCGATCGGTTTCCGTGTTCCCCATCGGCCCGGCCGACCGCCGGCAACCGCAGGTTTACCACCATAATTGTTGCTACGGACCGAAATGCGGAGGGTTAAGTTAAATGAGAAGAAAAAATTTCCGGGCCACAACATACGCGGTTGTGGTTTTAGCGGTCATGTTTTCCAGCTTAGAATCGAGCCAGGCACGGGATTATAGGGTCAGGAAGAAAACCGGCGGGCTAACCTTTGACGTCAGGATAAACCGGAACCCGCCGGTGCTGGGAGATAATGAAATTCGAATTGCGATCAAAGATGCTCAAGGCAATCCGGTGAAAGGCCTGAGAGTTTTCGTGAACTATTACATGCCCCCGATGCCGGGAATGCCGCCCATGAACTACAACATACCAGCTAAAGCGGAGAACACCGAATACCGGGCCACCATGGACCTGATTATGACCGGTCCCTGGAACATCGTCCTTAGATTGAAGTACCGGGGTAGGATGATGAAGATCGTTTTTCCGATCGATGTAAGATGAGGGCGGGTTAAACGAGAGGCTCGAAAAAAACAAGTTACAACCTTATCTATTCTGCAAATGCCCGATGCCAACCTGATTAAATTGAAGGTTAAAAAGTGTATTTTTTAGTATTAATAGATTTTAACAACTGATTGGAGTGATCAAGATGGCCTCAAAATTAGTTGCTTCATATTTAGGTTGCCATTTGTAATCCACACTTTGCCTGAAGTTCAGATTTCGGCTATGAAGGGACAACTGCAACCGATTGCATACATTTTCTGGTAAGATCAAATATGTCTGGTCCGCTTCTAACCAAATGCTGCCGCAAGCAACGCTTTCGTATAGCCACGCTGAGGCGTCTCGAATACATTCCGGGCAGGCCCGGCTTCAACCACAACGCCGGATTTCATGACAAGGACATCGTGGCAAAGGGCTTTGACGATTTTCAGATCATGGGTGATGAACAGGTAGGTCAGCCCGTATTTCGACTGCAAATCCCTGAGCAGATTGATGACCTGAAACTGCACGGACCGATCCAGCGACGAGGTGGGCTCATCCAGTACGACCAGTTTGGGCTTGAGGACCAGGGCCCTGGCAATGGCGATGCGCTGCCGCTGGCCTCCGGAAAATTCGTGGGGGTAGCGATGGCGATCATCCGGGTCGAGGTCGACTTCTTCCAATACGTTGATTATTTCGGCTTCAAATCGATCTTTGTCCTCCGGTTTATGAATATCAAGGCCTTCTTTTATAATTTCGGCGATGGACATGCGTGGGCTCAAGCTGCCGAAGGGATCCTGAAATACAACCTGCATCTCTTTGCGCAACGGCCGCATTTGCTTCTGATTGAAGCCATTGATGGCGGCTTGATCAAATACGATACCGCCATCGCTGTCGATTAGGCGCAATATGGCCAGCCCCAGGGTCGTTTTACCGGATCCGCTTTCGCCGACGATTCCCAGGGAATGTCCCCGCCGCACACCAATGCTGATGCCGTCCACCGCCTTGACGTGATCAACCGTCCGCTTTAACACGCCTTTTTTAATGGGGAACCAGACTTTCAGGTTGTCAGTCTTGACGAGCGTGTCAGCCTGGCTGTCGGCCGGGCTGGGCTCACCGCCGGGATCCGATTTCATCAGCAGTTTCGTGTAGTCATGTTGCGGATTGGCAAAAAGGTCATCGGAATTACCGGTTTCAACGATCTCGCCCTCATACATGACTGCAATCCGGTCGGAAAATTTTTTGACCACACTGAAATCGTGGGTGATCAGCAAGACCGTCATGTTAAATTGGCGCTGCAGGCTTTTGAGCAGATCGATCACCTGGCTCTGGACCGTTACGTCCAAAGCGGTTGTGGGCTCATCGGCGATGAGCAATTCTGGATTATTGGCAAGGGCCATCGCAATCATGGCGCGCTGCCGCTGCCCTCCGGATAGCTGGTGGGGATAGGCACTCATGCGCTGGCGGGCATTTTCGATACCGACCAGCTCCAGGAGTTCTCTGGTTCTTTGACTGGCTTCGGAATCACTGAGGCCTTTGTGCAGCAGGAGCACTTCGTTGATCTGGCGTTCGATGGTATGCAGCGGGTTAAAGGCGGTCATGGGTTCCTGGAAAATCATCCCGATTTTATTGCCGCGCAGCGATTGGATCTGGTCTTTTGTCGCCTTTAGCGTTTCCACATTATCGAAGTAGATAGCGCCGGAGGGATGCGAGGCCTGAGGGTAGGGCAACAGGCGCAGGATCGAGTGGGCCGTAACGGATTTGCCCGAACCGCTTTCTCCCACCAGCGCCATGGTTTCGCCGCGGTTGACTTCCAGCGAGACCTTCTTCACGGCATGGATAACCCGGTCGGCGCCCTTGAAGTCAACGGACAGGTTCTCAATTTGTAACAACGGTCGTTCCATGGTCAAGTATCAGATAGTTAGCTATGTGATCATTTGGTTCCGGAGTAATGGAGTACTGGAGTATTGGAGTGTTGGATGCAGTTCAGATCGTCTGAAATGCTTTTCCATTACTCCATTACTCCATCACTCCAATACTCCTTATTATTAATTATTACCCCGTCACAAAAAGTAAACCGCTTTCGACACTGGGACTTCATTCACTCTACTCCTCGGCCTTGTGCCGCGGGTCGAGAGCGTCTCTGGCGGCTTCGCCGATAAATACGAGCAGGGTCAGCATCGCAGACAGAACCACAAAAGCCGAGATACCGATCCAGGTGGCATGCAGGTTGGCTTTGCCCTGGCGCAGCAATTCCCCCAAAGAAGGGGAACCGGCCGGCAGTCCAAAACCCAGAAAATCCAATGCCGTTAAGGTCGTCACCGAGCCGCTCAGAATAAAGGGCATGAAGGTTATCGTTGCCACCATGGCATTGGGCAGGATGTGGCGAAACATAATCGCAAGATCCTTTAATCCCAGTGCCCTGGCAGCGCGCACATATTCCAGGTTGCGGCCCCGTAAAAACTCTGCGCGCACGAGGTCCACCAGCACCATCCAGCTGAACAGCAGCATAATCCCCAGCAGCCACCAGAAATTGGTCTGCACGATACTGGCCAGAATAATCAGTAAATATAAAATCGGAAGGCCGGACCAAATCTCCATAAAGCGCTGCCCCAGCAAATCGATCCAGCCGCCGTAATATCCTTGCAGGGCGCCCACCGAAACCCCGATAAATGAGCTGATCAGGGTCAGACACAGCCCGAAGAGCACCGAAATCCTGAAACCATAAATCAGTCTGGCCACAATATCGCGGCCCTGATCATCGGTGCCCAGCCAGTTGGCGGTCGATGGCGGCGCGGGGGCAGGGACGGGCAGGTCGTAATTGATCGTATCATCGGCAAACGGTACCAGCGGCCAGACGGCAAAGCCCTTGGCTTTGATTAAATCCTTCACGAAGGGATCGCGGTAGTCGGCTTCGGTCTCAAATTCTCCGCCGAAAGTTGTCTCGGGATAAGCCGTGAAGATCGGGAAATACAGCGAAGACTCATAGTACACCAGCACGGGCTTATCATTGGCGATAAACTCCGCAAACAAACTGACAAAGAAGAGCAGCAGAAAAATCCAAAGGGACCAGAAGCCGCGCCGGTGGGCTTTAAAACTTTTCCAGCGACGTTGATTGATCGGGCTTAACCGTCCCCGTGTTCGCTTCTTTTTCTCAGGTGACTTCATTCTCTGGTTTCAAAATCGATTCTTGGATCGACGATGGTGTAGGTAATGTCGCTGACGATCTTCATCAACAATCCGATCAGGGTGAAAATATATAGCGTGCCGAACATAACGGGATAATCCCTGTTCAAGGCGGATTCGAATCCGAGCAGGCCAAGCCCGTCGAGAGAAAAAATCGTCTCGATGAGCAAGGAGCCCGCAAAAAACATGCTGATAAATGCAGCCGGAAAACCGGCAATGATAATCAGCATGGCATTGCGAAAGACATGTCCGTATAACACCCGGTTTTCGCTTAATCCCTTGGCCCGGGCCGTCACCACGTACTGCTTGCCGATTTCATCCAGAAAGGCATTTTTGGTGAGCATGGTCAGGGTGGCAAAACCGCCGATTACCATGGCGGTAACCGGAAGCGTCAGGTGCCAGAAGTAATCCAGTATCTTTTGCCCCCAGGATAAGGTGTCAAAGTTGTCGGAAACCAGACCGCGCAAGGGAAACCAGTCCAGATAGACCCCGCCGCAAAACACAACGATTAACAACACCGCAAACAGGAAGCCGGGGATGGCGTAACCGACAATGATGGCCGTGCTTGACCACACATCAAACATCGATCCATGGGAAACCGCTTTGCGAATGCCCATGGGTATTGAAATCAGATAGATAATCAGGGTGCTCCACACACCCAGGGAGATAGAGACCGGGAGTTTGGAAACAATCAACTCGATGACCGAGCGCCCCCGAAACAGGCTTTCGCCCAGGTCAAAAACCAGATATTTGCGGATCATGGTAACAAAACGGATGTAGGCAGGCTGGTCGAAACCGTAAAGCTTTTCGATTTTTTTGATCAGCTGGGGATCAAGGCCCCGGGCGCCGCGGTATTTACTGGTGATCTGGTCACCGGAATCAGACGTCCGGTTGGCTTCACCGCGTTCGCTTCCCATGAAACGTTCGGTTGCACGGACTTCTTCGCCCTGGAGCCTGGCAATCATTTGCTCCACCGGGCCACCGGGGGCGGCCTGGATGATGACGAAATTAAGCGCAATGATGCCGAGCAAGGTGGGTACAACAAATAGCAGGCGTCGAATTAAGTATGCGATCATTCGTTTTCTGAAAAGAGGGATTAGTTATTGAGTTTTTTCCGGTAGTCGAGCAATCTGGCGTTTTTCCCGGCATCGATCCACCACGTATCGAAACCCAGGGAGTAGCGCGGTATTATCTGCGGCCGCGCGAACTTGTTCCAGTAGGCCACACGGTATTTGGCGATATGCCACTGTGGTATGACAATGTGCTGCCATAGCAGTACCCGGTCCAGCGCCCTGGTGGCGTGCACCAGTTCTTCCCGGTTCGGTGCCGAGATGACCCGTTCAATAATTTCGTCCACCACCGGATTTTTCAGGCCCGCAAAATTTCTCGTACCGGGAATGTCGGCCGCACTCGATCCCCAGTACTCCCGTTGCTCGTTGCCGGGTGATTCGGATTGACCGAAGGTTGCAATCATCATGTCAAAGTCAAAGTCGCGCCGTCGATTGATATATTGGGCGGTGTCCACGACCCGGAGATCCAGTTCGATTCCCAGGCGGGACAGGTTTTTCTTAAACGGCAGCGCCACCCGCTCGAAGGTGGAATCATAGAGCAAGAGTTCAAACCTGAAAAGCTCGCCGGTCTTTTGGTTGACCAGCTTCTTGCCTTTGATTTCCCACCCGGCCTGCTGCAGCAGGCGCAAAGCGATGCGGATATTGGCGCGGATGTTTCCAGACCCGTCTGATGTGGGCGCTTGATACGCTTTTTCAAAAACCTCACGGGGCAATCGATCCCGATAGGGTTCGAGAATCTCGAGCTCCCGGGGGGTCGGCAGTCCGCTGGCAGCCAGCTCTGAATTTGAGAAAAAGCTTTGGCTGCGGGTGTATTGGCCGAAAAACAGATTTTTATTGGTCCATTCAAAATCAAAGGCATAGGCCAGGGCCTCTCTGACCTTTCCATCCCTGAACAGCGGGCGGCGGGTGTTGAAGACAAAGCACTGCATGCCCTGGTTTACATCGTTGTCGATTTCTTCCTTTATGATGAAGCCGGCTTCAAAGGGAGGGCCGCTGTAGGCTGTGGCCCAGGCGCGCGAGACATTCTCCTGGCGAAAATCATATTCACCGGCTTTAAAGGCATGCAGCGATACAGTAGGATCGCGGTAGTAATCATAGGTTATGGTGCCAAAATTGTACCGTCCTGTGTTGACCGGATGATCCTTGGCCCAGTAGGTGTCGTCCCGCTGGTAAGTGATGGAGCGGCCGGGCTTAAATTCCAGAATCTTATAGGGGCCGCTGCCGATGGGAATCTCTAGATCGGGTTTAGAAAAATCGCGCCCCTGCCAATAATGTTTGGGCAACACGGTCAGCTGCCCGATAATTAATGCCAGCTCGGGGTTGGACCTGGTACCCAGATGAAATTTAACCCGGTGCTCATCGAGAATTTCGACCTTTTCAACATCGGCCCAATATTTGCTGTAAAGCGGATCGCCCTGTTCCATGAGCAGTTTGAAGGAGAAGGCCACATCGGCGGCGGTGACGGGTTTGCCGTCATGAAATTTTGCTTTGGAATCGAGTCGATAGACTACCCAGGATCTGTCTGCGGGCATTTCGATTTTGGAGGCCAGCAGCCCATACTGGGTGAACGGCTCGTCCAGCGACTGAACCGTCAACGTATCGTACAAAAATGAAATTCCCGCAGCCGGGACACCTCTGATGATAAATGGATTGAAGGAGTCGAAGGTCCCGATGGTGCCCAATTTTACATTGCCGCCTTTGGGCGCATTGGGATTGGCATATTCAAAATGCGTGAACTGCTGGTCGTATTTAGGATTGCCTGCCATGGCCAGGGCGTGGCTGACGGTTATCTTGTCCTGGCAGCGGCCTTGATCGATCGCTATCAAAGACAATATTACGATCGTCCAAGTCGTTAACACGCGGTTAGGCTTCATGGTTTCTCCTAGTGCCCATAGGCTTTATCGAAGATGACAGCCGGCGGTTTGGGCGGAAGTTCAGAATTTGTCTGGATGGCATCGTTTAAATCGGCCAGCGAATCTTCGTCCAGCCACCAGTATTCAATGGGACTATATTCATTGCCGTATTTCGGTTCTATCCAATCCGGGGTACCGAACTTATTCCAATACAACAGCCGGTGATAGTTTATATTCCATAGCAGGACATAGGGAACTTGTCGATAAATGATCTGATCGATTTCCCGCATTATCCGATTGCGTTGGTTGATATCAAAAATACTCTTTTGCTTTTCGATCAGTTCGTCAACCCGTTTGCTCTTAAAACCGGTAATATTGCTGCCGCTCTGGCGATCGGCCTCCCTGGAAGACCACATACTCTCCGGGTCTTTAAAAATCGACGAGGACCAGGCCGCCCACGTCATCTGGTAATTGAATTCATCCATATCGCGGGCCCAGGCGGCCCAGTCCTTTTTGTTGATCTTCAACTGAATGCCCACATCTTTGAGGTCCTCGGCGAAAATTGCCAGGAATTTTTCAGAAGATGCGTCGCGGGTTAAAAATTCGAAGGAAAACGGTCGGCCGTTTTTTTCCAACAGGCCGGTTTGGGGGTTGGCGACCCAGCCGGCCTCACCAAGAAGCCGGCGGGCTGTGGATTTATCCAATTCAAAGAGCGGATTGGGGTTGGGGAGATCTTGGCTGTATAGATCTTCATAAAAGGATTTGTGCAGAAAGTACTGATTGTACATCAGGGTGCTGTTCATCTTGCGGCGATCGATCAGGTGGGCCATGGCCTGGCGCACCCGCAAGTCGTCAAAGGGGGGCTTGCGGATGTTCATGGCGAAGCCCTGGAATCCGATCGGATCGTAGTTGAATACTTTCTGCTTGATTATCCAGTTGTTAGTAAACCGATCCCCTTTGGTCTCATTGACCCACAGGCGGGAGGTGTGCACGGGGTAGAAATCGATTTGGCCCTTTTTGAAAGCTTCGAAGGCATTCTCATTTTCGGCGAAGAATTTATATTTTAAAACCTGAAAATTCGAGGTGCCTTGATTGCGCTTATATTTGCCGGCCCACCAGTCATCCCGCCGCTCCAGGGTTACGGATACGCCTTCATCGATGCGGCGAATACGATAGGGACCCGAGACCACGGGGAATTCGAAATTTATTTTGTTAAAATCCAAGGCTTCAAAGGCGTGTTTCGGCAAGATCAGAAACTGGCCGGCGGCTCCCAGGTTTTTCCAATGAACATCTCGGGCGGTAAAGCGGATGGTGTGGTCATCGAGCACCACCGGCGGCAGAAACCGTTCCATCTCGACCTTGTGCGGGCCGGTGAGGTTTTTCGGATCCATGATCACGTCATAAGTCCACTTGACATCGTGCGCGGTGATGGGGCGGCCATCGCTCCATTTGGCCGTTTGGTCGATAAAAAACATAAATGTTTTTTTATCATCTGATATGGACCATTTTGCAGCAATACCGGGTTCATATTCGAGGGTGGCCGGATGCATTTTCAACAGGGTTTCATACAGCGTTGAAAATATTCGAGAGGCTTGAAAGCTGATGTCCAGATAATAATTCAGACTCTTGGGATATTGAGCCAGGTAGAGGGATATCTCACCGCCAATCTCCGCATCGGGACTGGCAAAAGGATTGGGTTCATCCCGCCACTGGGGCCCCGGGAAGAAATCCGTTGCATAAGCGGATGTGCAGGCGAGAACGATCAAGAAGACAATCAATTTTCGCATACTGGCACCTTAAAAATCTCCTTTGAATAAAGCCGACATTGTGTGTATAATGACCGGTATATGTAGACGCAATCTTAAAAATGCATCTGACCTCCAATAGCTGCGTTGCGATTTTTCAAGATAGCTTCTAGATATATGGTTGTATCATATCACGCCAAAAAAAAATTAACCATTCTTCTTTGGATTGCAAACCGCAAGACGTCGGAAGCAATGTTGCCGATGATGAATTTACAATGAGTGGGAATCCATGGCCGGTCAAGTCACCATCTCGATCTGGTTGTTTCTTGTATTGCTGGCGATCGCAATCTGGGCAATTTTGGACCGTGTGCTGATTCCCAGTACGCGTTGGTTTTTGAGACGACGGATAAACCGCGTCATCGATGAAATCAGCATCCGCCTGGACGTCCAGATCAAACCCTTTCAGATCACCAAGCGCAATGTCCTGATCGATCGTCTGGTCTATGACCCCTTGGTGGTTGAGGCCATCGGGCAGGAGGCAATGAATCGTCAATGCCCGCGTGAAGTTGTGCAGGCCGAAGTCGTCTCCTACGCCAAAGAAATTGTCCCGTCCTTCAATGCCTATCTTTATTTCCGCCTGGGCTACTGGCTGGCCAAAAAAATAGCCCGTCTTTTGTACCGGGTGCGGATCGGGCTTGCAGATAATCAGGATTTTGCCGGTATTTCCCCAGACTCCACGGTTGTATTCGTCATGAATCATCGCAGCAATATGGACTATATCCTGGTGGCTTTTCTGGCAGCTGAAAAAGCCGCCCTGTCCTATGCCGTGGGTGAATGGGCCAAAATCTGGCCCCTGCAGACCCTGATACGCGCGATGGGGGCCTATTTTGTGCGGCGCAAATCAGGCAACCCCTTATATCGACGGGTGCTCGAACGCTACATTAACATGGCCACCAAAGAAGGGGTCTGTCAGGCGGTTTTCCCTGAGGGCGGACTCAGCCGCGATGGTCGCCTGCAGCCGCCGAAGCTGGGTATTTTTGACTATATGCTGCGCACCTACGACCCGCAGCGGGACCGTGATATTGTTTTTATTCCGGTGGGAATTAACTATGACCGAACCCTTGAAGACCGCAGCCTGCTGCGCACGTTGGATCCGGAAGCCCCCAAAAGAAGCCTTTGGTTTGCGATCAGGACCACCCTGCGGTTTATCTGGCGCTGCCTGTTTTTAATGATTCTCAGCCGCTGGCAGCGCTTCGGGTATGCCTGCGTCAATTTTGGGCCTCAGATCTCCATGCGCAATTACTGCCAAAAGAACCAGATTGATTTCAGCCGAATGGAGCGGGAGATACGCTTTTCTGAAATCGAAAAACTGGCCGGGCGGCTGATGGCCAGCATTAAACAGGTGATTCCGGTATTGCCGATATCTCTGGTGGCAATGGTCATGAGGCAATCCGGCGACCAGGGTCTGAGCGCTTTTGAAGTTGAGGCACATGTCAACCAGTTGATCGAAAAACTCCAGGACGACGAAGTGCCGGTGTATATTGCCAGCAGAAGCCGGGTCCAAACCATCCTGGATGGATTGAATATGCTAAAATTAAGACACCTGGTGGTTGAATCCGACGGGATTTACAAGGTTGTCGCCGAGGAGTATGATGTGTTATCATATTATGCGAAC
>JAFDCJ010000146.1 GCA_019312835.1 Deltaproteobacteria bacterium | reverse complement strand
CCGTAACGAGTACCATGAGTACCGTGTGGAAGAGCGGAAATTTGGCGAAAAAGGCTGCATGTTTTTTCATCTGGGCTGTCACGGTCCCCTGGTTCGCGGACCGTGCAACAAAACTCTGTGGAACAACCGATCGTCCAAGACAAGGGTGGGTGTCCCCTGTTTTGGTTGTACGCGGCCCGACTTTCCGCAGCAGTATCCGTTTTTTCAAACCCGGAATATTGAGGGGATCCCCATTGAGCTGCCCGAAGGGATCAGCCGGGCGCATTACATGGCCTATAAAGGTATGGCCGCTGCAGCCGCGCCCAAAAGGCTGAAAACGAGAAAAACGGGAATCTGATTCAGCTTCTGTATTGTGCTACGGAAGTAATATACAAAATACAGTTTTGTGGGAAACAACGCTTGATCGGTTAGCGAGATGAAACCAAAAAAAATAAATATTTACCCCGTCAATCGCGTCGAAGGCGATCTGGAGATTCGGATCGAGGTCGAAGACAACAGGGTGTCCGATGCCTGGAGCGCAGGCATTATGTACAGAGGATTTGAGAATCTGCTCATCGGCCGCGCCGTTCTGGATGGTCTGGTCCTGACGCCCCGTATATGCGGCATCTGCAGTACCTCTCACCTGAAGGCCGCCGCCAAGGCATTGGACATGTTTTTCAAGGTCAAAATACCGGATAATGCCCTGCGCATTCGAAATATTACCCTGATCGCTGAAAAGATCCAGAACGATATTCGCCATGCGTTTATGTTGTTCATGTCGGATTTCATAAATCCGGCCTATCAGAAACAAACATTGCGCCAGGTCATTGGCGCTGGGCACACTGACCACACCACCCGGCACCATGAACGATGAATGCGGCCATTGGCCGCCTAAAATGGCGATAATTTCAAGAATTCTTTTGGTTTCCCGTACAGTTGCCACCGTCGTATCACCGCTTAACGGTTGATAACGCCGGGCGGCCTCATCATATAACGAATGTTTTTGATAGGCCGGATTTATGAAATCCGACATGAACAACATAAATGCATGGCGAATATCATTCTGGATCTTTTCAGCGATCAGGGTAATATTTCGAATGCGCAGGGCATTATCCGGTATTTTGACCTTGAAAAACATATCCAATGCCTTGGCTGCGGCCTTCAGGTGAGCGGTACTGCAGATGCCGCATATACGCGGCGTCAGAACCAGACCATCCAGAACGGCGCGGCCGATGAGCAAATTCTCAAATCCTCTGTACATAATGCCCGCGCTCCAGGCATCGGAAACCCTGTTGTTTTCAACCTCGATCCGAATCTCCAGATCGCCCTCGACTCGATTGACGGGGTAAATATTTATTTTTTTTGGTTTCATCTCGCTAACCGTTGGTAATGGATCAACAGTGGTGACCTACACCCCCTGTCAGGTTAGAAGTGGTTTCAAAACCCCATCTTGGGCCCAATGGCTGCGTTGCAGTCCTCCGGTAAATGCTCACATACCCATGTATGCTGCGCTTTCCCCATCGGCCTGACGCCTTGCCCTTGAACCCAATCTGGAATTTTGAAACCACTTCTAGATTCCCGTTTTTCTCGTTTTCAGCCTTTTGGGCGCGGCTGCAGC
The DNA here is from genome assembly GCA_019312835.1 of Deltaproteobacteria bacterium. GTDB lineage: Bacteria > Desulfobacterota > Desulfobacteria > Desulfobacterales > JAFDCJ01 > JAFDCJ01. Next base: position 6,648 of record JAFDCJ010000146.1, on the reverse strand, counting down.
GGCCATGCCTTTATAGGCCATGTAATGCGCCCGACTGATTCCTTCGGGCAACTCAATGGGAATCCCCTCGATATTTCGGGTTTGAAAAAACGGATACTGTTGCGGAAAGTCGGGCCGCGTGCAACCAAAGCAGGGAACGCCAACCCTTGTTTTCGATGACCGGTCGTTCCACAGCATTTTGTTGCATGGCCCGCGAACCAATGGCCCGTGGCAGCCCAGATGGAAAAACATACAGCCCTTTTCCCCAAATTTCCGCTCTTCTACACGGTATTCGTGATACTCGTTGCGGGTGCAGCCCTGATGTACCATCATGCCGTACCATTCCACGGGTGTGTTGTATTCATCCAGTTCGAGCTGCGCTCCGGAGCCAATCGTAACCAGCGTCCCGACAACAACATCGGAGTGGCAGGGGCACCCGGGCAAATTGATAACCGGCATCCCGCTACCCGAGGTGAATTCTTCACCCAGAAAGCCCCCCTTTTCTTCTCTGAGAAATTGCATGCCGGTTGCTTCAATTTCGGTATTGGCCCCGATACCGCCGTAGCTGGCACAGGTGCCGATGGCCAAAATATGCCGGGCGCGGTTGGCCAATGAAGCCACAAGATCTTTTTTGGGTTTTCCGAGGATCTCGTCATAGAGACCGGTTCCACCGGGTCCCCGAAGGATGGATCCTTCGACGCACAGGACATCCAGCTCCCGGACACCCGACATCAGGTCTTCATTGATGGCCTTTAAAGTATTGGGGCTGTTGGTCGAAATCGAAGGATGCCACAGCAAATCAATATCAAGTGATCCGAACAGTTCGGTAACGTTGGGAGATTCTGAATTAAAAAACGACCAGGTGTCGCCGCCACAACCGCCGCATTGAATCCACAATAATTTTAATGACATTTGCGTGGTCTCCTTTATAGCTCAAGCCATGGCTGACCGCCATTGGCTGATTTACGGAATTTCGCTGCCTTCTCCGGTCACCCGAAGGCGGCCTGCAGGGTGATGGGGATGTTTATCGGAAATACCACAAAATAGCACACTTGAAATCGCAAGAAAAGGGATAATGTCTAGCGCATATCAAACGGCCGCCGGGCAACGTTTGCCTTCATGGCCCGGCGCGCGGAAAGATCACTTTGAAGGTCGCGCCCTGATGTTGCTTGCTTTCAACATCGATGCGGCCACCCAAATCCCTCACGATCTGATTGCTGATGCTAAGCCCCAGTCCTTTTCCCTGACCGGCTGCTTTGGTTGAAAAGAACGGCTCGTAAATCCGTCTGATATTGGCGGCTGAAATGCCGATTCCGGTATCCGATACCGCCAGGATGACATGGTCGCCTTCTGAAGCGGATTTGATGCGAATTACAGCCTGTCCGGGACCGGGGTATCCGCCGACGTTTTTCTTTTCATTGATGGCCTCATGGGCGTTGGAAACAAGATTATAAACCAGCTGCCCCAGTTGGTTCGAACGGCCGGTGATCGCAGGCAGGTTCTCATCCAATTCCAGTTTGACCTCGATATTGTCCAGTCTCAACTGGTGGCCGACAATCGCCATCACATCATTGATGGGGTCATTGATATTGACGGCCTGTAAGCCGAAATCAGGCCTTTGGCTAAATGACTGCAGCCGGTTGATGAGCATCGAGGCCCGATCAACCTGATTGCCGATTTCATTGACCACCTGAATCAGATGCGCTTCTTTAATTTTTGCCTTTTGAGCAACCATCATCTTTAAGAAGTCACTGCCCATTTTGATGGCGTTCAGCGGCTGATTGAGCTCATGGGCAACACCGGTCGACATGCCTCCCATCGTCGGCATTAATTTGAGAAGATCCCAGGCCGTTACCAGTTCAACGTGAAGCATGAGTGCCGGTAAAAGGATCAGATCACCGATAAGCGCCGCCAGCATGGTGATCACCATCAGGAACCCAAAAGTCGCCGTCGGATTGAAATGCGAAAAGGTTAAAACAAAAAATCCGATACTGATCGTCAGGGTGGTGAAAATAATCGGCTTTCCGACACTTTTTACGGTATCGCGCAGTGCCCGGTCTTTATCCAGATCTTTCTTAAATTCATTGTTGTAGCGGTGCAGATAATGGATGGTATCATCAACGGCCAGCCCGATGGCAATACTGGCGATCAGGCTGGTTGACGTTGAAAGGGGAATCCCCAGCCATCCCATAATTCCAAAATTCATGATGATCGGGAAACAGTTGGGAGCCAGGGCGATCAGGCCGACTTTTGCGGACAGAAACATCAAAAACATGATGCCGAAAATGAGGAATAGACCGAGCAAGATACTTTTGGTCTGACCGGCAACCAGCAAATGACTGCTGGCAGAAATCGCCACATTAAATCCGGTAACTTCGACCGACAGGTGTTCGGGCAGATTTTGGCGCGCGTGCAGAAGGATCCGGTCTCTAATTTGGAGAAAATCCGTTGAACTCGAAAGGTGCGTCAGCACAAGAATGTTGGCCCTGTTGAGCTCCGGTGTCATAAACGGAGAATACATATCTTCCCCCAGCAGGCCCTTGTAGTTGTTGATCGCCATGCGCGTCTCATAGGCTTCCCGGGGGAGTACGTAATATTTTGAATCGTATTTGTTTAAGGCATAGTGCACCAGCATCACATAATCGGCAAACGAAATGGTTTTATCCACACCGTCGAGTGTTTCCAGATATTCCTGAAAGCGCTTGATTTCAGAAATATGCTGCTGATCTTCAAAATAATAGTCCTGCCGGCTTTCAATCATCACACGGATTGCGAAACTGCCTGAAAGTTTCTGATAGCTGTCGTCGAAATTCCGTCTGATCGGGGTATCTTTTTTGAAATATTCGAAAGGATTGGTCTCGACCTGGATCAAAAATATGCCGATGACCGCCAGAACGGACAAAATTCCGATTGAAGCAAAGACCGTTTTGCGGTGCATCAAACTGATATCGACAATCCGATCAAGGATACGGTCCGTTAAACGGCCGATGCCGGAGACCGGTTGATCCTTTTGGGAAGGCAGGGGTAGCAAAACCAGAACTGCCGGCAAAAGCACAAGAAGCACAAGCAGCAGACTGCCCAGTCCGAAGCAGGTCAGCAGCGCAAATTCATGAATCGCGCGGATGCGGTTGACAAAAAGCGAGCCGACGCCGAAAAGGGTGGTCACAACCGCCAGGGCGCACGGCAAGGCGGTATTCGCAAAAGTTGCCATGACGGCGCCTTTTGTGGTTTCGGCAAGCCCGGCTTTGGAAATGTATTCGGACATCACATGCAGGCAGTACGCCGTGCCGACAGCGATCAGAAACACCGGGACAATCATGGTGAGAAGGGACAGGGGCACCCGCACGAGGGCCATGAGCCCAAATGTCCATGTCAGCGCCGTGATCACAACCATCACTACCAGCAGGACGCGACCGGGCCTGCGGAACAGAACAAAAAGGGTCAGGGTAATTAAAACGAGCGTAAAAATGGGAAGGGTTTGAAAATCTTTAACGGTGTATTTAACCAGCGCCTGCGAAACCAGCGGCATACCGATCTGGTATAGTGAAAGGGTGCCGGAGTCTTTTTCAATGACGTCATTGATTTTCGCGATGACGCTTTCATGCACGGCGTCACTTTCCAAAAACAGAGTGATGGCGCTGACTTTTTTGTCCGCTGATATCAGATTCTTTTTAAACAGATCTACCGGCAAGATAACTGCGGCGAATTGGTCGATGGTCCAGTCTCTGCCGGGATCAACCTTTTGCCGGATAACCGGCAGGCTGATAACCCTTCTGACACCCTCGATTTTGCCGAAAGCTTCAGAAAGCAGCTCGATTTTTCGGAATGTGGCGCTGTCAAAAATGGAGTCCGCCTTAACCACGACCTGAATGATCTCATCGGACCCAAAAACGTTTTTGGCCTCTTGATAACGGATGGAATCGGGAAGATTTTCGATCAGCAGATCATAGATTGAGGTTCGAAACGAGAGTTTGGGAATTTGCAGGGCAAATAAAAGGGAAATCACAGCAAAACATGCAATACTCAGCCATGGTTTGGAGATAATCCACTCCAGGGCCAGACGGAAAGATGGCGGTTTTGAAAGTCGAGTCGGCATACGCAGGCCACTGTCAAAAGCGACTTGTGTTGAATGCGAATATGAATGGGCGATGGCCCTGCCCGGAATTTTTATGCAGACTTCTTTTTCCGGTAAGATCCGCCCAGACGCTTGATCTCAGCCAGCACCCCGTCGATAACGGCGTCGACTTTCGAAGCGGCGGTGGGCGTCAACTCGGTACTGAGCGTCTCGATATCCTCGGGTTCTATTCCCAGAATAACCGTTTCCGGTACTTTATCCAGGGCCTGACACAACGTCAGCGCTTCTAAAAAATCAACTTGATGCAGCGAGTTTTTGGCCCGAATGCGCTCCGGTATGGCGTCACCTTCCAGGCGGTGCAGATCCCCGGGTTTACCTTTGTTGCGGATGGCATCCACGACGATCAGGTGATCGGGTTTGGATATCACGCCAAGCAGGTTGACGCCCAGCACACCCCCATCCACCAGCAGCACGCTTTCCGGAAATTCATATTCCCGCTGCATTTTTTCGACGACCCGGACACCAAATCCTTCGTCGGAAAACAGGGTGCAGCCGACGCCCAGAACCATCACATCGACCGCATAAATTTCATCATAAGGGTTTTGGTGGGACAATTTTCACCTTTCAGAACCGCCGCCTAAAGGGCGAGTGTAAACAGGCCGTCCAATAATCCCGGAAAATAGAATAAATCCCTCCCCTTGACGGGGTGTATACAACGAGGGTGTGTCTGGGAGGGGGTGATAAAACCGTTATGGAATCAAGGTCTTTTTTATTCACCCTCCCCTTGATCCCCTCCCGTCAAGGGAAGGGATTCGAGTTGTTGGACGGTCTCTAACGTTGCAGCTACAGACCACGATCGGCATTTTTTCTAACACGTTGTTATTAAACCAAAACAGGACTGAGCGTCAACACCATAAAAAACGGCCTCCCGGACCTGCGGGAGGCCGTTTAGCGCAACATGGCCTGAAGGCGCTTTAGAGCGCTCTGATCTTGTAAACCTCGTTGGAGTCCGGATCGATGACGTGGACGCCGCAGGCAATACAGGGATCAAAGGAATGAACCGTCCGCAGGACCTCGAGCGGTCTTTTCGGGTCCGCGACCGGTGTGCCGATCAGGGATTCTTCCACCGGGCCCATTTTGCCGCTGGCATCCCGCGGGCACAGGTTCCAGGTCGACGGCACGACATACTGGTAATTTTTGATCTTCTTATTCTCGATCTGGACCCAGTGCCCCAATGATCCTCTGGGGACATCATTTAAACCAACGCCCATGCCGCTGTCCGGCATTTCGTAAGGTTCATAGACCTTGGTATCACCGTTTTTGATGTTTTCAACCAGCTCCATGACCCAGGTCTGGACCCGCTCACCGATCACCAGGGTCTCAATTCCTCTGGCGGCCGTGCGGCCCAGGGTCGAAAACAGCGCATTCGCATCCACGCCCAGCGTTTTCAGGACATTGTCGACAACGGGCTTAATTTCCTTGTGCCCCCTGGCATAGGCGACCAGCACGCGGGTCAGCGGGCCGACCTCGCAGGGTTCACCGTCGTAACGCGGCGCTTTGAACCAGGTGTATTTGCCGTCGCCGGGCCGGTATTGCGGATTTTCCTGCAGCGGGTGGGTCTCGCCCTCGTAAGGATGCCGCGGCGGGCCATCCTTGTACCAGCCCCGGGTAACATCTTCAGAAACCCGCGCCTGGTTGGCCATTTTCACGCCGCCGAGATTGCGTTTCATGATGACGCCTCTGGGCATAAAGAGGCTGTCGGGCTCGTTGTCGGATTCGGGGAATTCACCCCAGGCCAGGAAGTTGCTGGTGCCGCCGATGGCGCCCCAGTCCTTGTAAAAGGAAGCAACTGCCAGCAGATCCGGAATATAGACGTTTTTAATGAAATCCTGAGTTTCTTTGGTGATGTACAAAAATTCGGCAATCCGATCCGGTTTAAGATCTCTGACGCAGGTCACACCGCCGACGACCAGAGACTGCGGGTGCGGATTCTTGCCGCCGAAAATGGCATGCAACCGTGCTGTGCGAGCCTGAAGGCGAATGGCCTCGATATAGTGCGCGGCAGCCATCAGGTTGGCTTCGGGCGGCAATTTATATGCGGGATGACCCCAATACGCGTTGGAAAAGGGACCCAGCTGGCCGCTGTCGACAAATGTTTGCAGGCGTTGCTGTACGTTTTTAAAATAAACTCTTCCCCCCCAGGGTGCATTGCTGACATTATCCGCCAGCGCGGCGGTTTTCTTGGGATCGGCTTTCAATGCGCTGACAACATCCACCCAGTCCAACGCGTGCAGGTGATAAAAGTGAACAATATGATCATGCTGGAACTGGGCGCCCATCAGAAGGTTGCGAATGATGCGCGCATTTTCCGGTATTTTAACGTTAACGGCATTATCGACTGCCCTCACCGAGGACAGAGCATGTGTGTACGTTCAGACGCCGCAGGAGCGCTGTACAAAATGGTGGGCATCCCGCGGATCTCTGCCCTGCAGGATGAGCTCAATCCCCCGGAACATCTGGCCTGAGCTCCAGGCATTGACCACCTTGCCTCCGGCCACCTCGACTTCGATTCGAAGGTGACCCTCAATTCTGGT
>JAFDCJ010000145.1 GCA_019312835.1 Deltaproteobacteria bacterium | reverse complement strand
GAATTGAGAAAAGAGAGCACGTTAAGTTTAAGAGAAATCTGCGAGAAGGCCGGTATTCCGCCGTCAAGATTGGTGGAACTGGAATACGGGGTGAGAATTCCGACACCCGGTCAGATCGAACATCTTGAAAATGTATATGGCATCAATTCAGGAGGGCTTGCCGACCTGTCCCAGATGCCTGAGAGCTTAGAATGGTAATCCAGTACGAAAAGGGGAAAAAGAGCAGCGCCAGAGACTGCCGGCGGCACGCGCAGTGGGGTATGTCCCTAATTTTTATTAGGAATTTCCGAGATTTGTGCTATAATTAATGAATACATGAATTGAATATCGTATTCTGGAGTAGATTCGATGAAGCTTGATTGGGAATTCGGCGATCGAATCCAGTGCAACGAGGCCGAAAAAAAAGAATGTATCGCACTGGTCGCTGAAATCATTACCATGGCCAACAAGGCCAAACGCAACGGGTTGCTTTCCCTGGTGCAGGAAGCGGACGAAACGTCTCATTTCCTTTTGCGCAAGGGGCTTCACATGGTGCTGGAAGGCGTAAACCCCCAGATGGTGGAAAAAACCCTCCAGTATTACGTCCTGTCGGGTAAATACCGCGGCAAAGAACTTTTGACGCGCTGCATCATTATGGAGGGGGTTCTGGCCATCCAAAACGGCGTCAATCCGAACATTATCAAAGAGTTGCTGTTATCTTTATTCGGCGAAAACAATTATAATGCATATGAGGTCGAATTCGGTGATGGAAAAAATGAGCGCCTCAAATCCTTTTTTAATAAAATCAAAAAATCCAGGGCGGCAACGCCATTAAGCTCCAAGCTGGGGCATACCATTTTGCAGCTCAACGACCAATCCATTCAACAATGTCTCAAAGAAATCAGCACCGTCGATCTGGCCCGGGCGCTCAAAGGAATCGAAGGCAAAGCCCAGATAAAGGTATTTAAAAATCTGCCCAAACGCTCTGCAGCGATCCTGCAGGAAACCGTTGAACATCTGGATTTAATGCGTGAATCCGAAATGACCGAAGCCCAGGAAAAGGTGCTTCTGATTATCTCCAGCCTGCAAGATCGCGAGCAGGCCCTGCCACCCAACTAGAACCCATCTCAATGGCAAATTCCAACCTGCTCATCATCCACCAGGGCGCTTTAGGCGATGTCGTTCTGACCTTTCCGGCCATCATTGCGCTGCGTCAAAAATTCAGGTGCATTGACCTCATCTGCCAGGGCCAGCTGGGCAAACTGGCATCGCACCTGGGACTCGTCGAAAAAAGCTACCCGCTGGAAGCCGCCTATTTTGCAACCCTGTTTTCCGACCCTATGGACGCCGGGATCAGAGACCTCCTCGGCAACTATGCCAGAATTCTCGTTTTTTCGTTCTCTGTCGACCTCGAGAAGGCCATCAATCAGAATATCGATCGTCCCTGTCTGCGGGTAAATCCCCGGCCACCGGCCCGGGAAAGGATCCACGTGGCTGATTTTTTAATTCAACGGATCGAGGCGGGCGGGCTGATCGAGACCGCTGATGCCGGTGATGCGGTGTCCGGCTGGCATAGAAAACAGACCCACAGAGCGCACAGTTCAATCGACCGTTCAAAAATCATCATCCACCCGGGCTCCGGCAGCATTCGCAAGTGCTGGCCCCTGACAAGTTTTTTGGAATTGGCTCAAAGGCTCGAGAAAAGGGGGTTACAGCCGCAGTTTGTATGTGGACCGGCAGAGCCGCACCTGATCCAGGAAATACGGAATCGGGGTCGAAAGGTGCATATTTTCAGCGAACTGACGAATCTGGTTGACTGGCTTGAATCCGCAGGAGAATATATCGGCAACGATTCCGGCGTCAGCCACCTGGCGGCATTTTTAGGGTTACCGAGCGTGGTCATTTTCGGCCCGGCGGATCCGGTCCGCTGGAAACCGCCGGGACCCCGGGTTCGTATTGTGCGCCCCGAACTGGACTGTCACCCGTGTTTCGAAATCGAACCGGATAACTGCACCCAACCCGCCTGCCTGACCGATGCCAACCTGGAATCGGTTCTCGCCGCTTTTGACGAAGTGCTCAAGGGATAATGCGAGGGCCGCGGAACAATCCTGCGAAGCGTCATTTGAGAGGAATGTTCCTGGCCTCACCTTTGTTGGATTGGTAGATGTCGGACATCTCTGCGTACATTTTCTTAATTTTGCCGACGCGCTCCAGGAATCCGTCCCGGGTCTTCGCATCACAGTTGTTGATGAGGTCCACGACGCTGTAAGCGGTCCAATAAGTGTTACGGCGCGCGTATCCGCCGGGATCGTGCTTGAAGACTTCCTTTAGGATTTTGAGATCGTGACCAATACCAAAGGAGTCGCGGGAATCCTCGTGGCTGAAAAGATAATAGAAGTTGTCGTAGCCGCCCCAGGTGATCGCTGAAGAACAAAGGGTGCACGGCTCGTGGGTGGCGAAAAAGATCACATTTTTTGGATCCACACGCCTGGATTCATCCCTGTTGACCATTTCGTAATATTGATTGATCGTATAGATTTCTCCATGCCACAGGGGATTTTCGGTTTCATGGTTGGTTCCGGCGATAATGGTCGACAGATCTGACTTTTTGAGCATGGCGGCCCCGAAAATTTTATTCCCTTTCCTGACACCATTCCGGGTCAGGGGGATGATTTCCATTTCCATTACCGTCAGCAAACGGTCTATAAGATCCGGATCACATCCCGCCAACTCTCCTGGACGCTTGGTCTCGCCGTCGATAGCAGAAGCGCCGAAGCCTGTCATCAGCATACCAGGCAATAGTGCGCGGACCGTGAAGGTTCTCATCATGGTCTCCTCCTTTTTAATGTGACGGCTCTATCTTCATTGCTGAATAATCCGTTCAACGGTGGTGCCAAAGCACCGCCTCAACTTTGTTTTTACATTTCAAAACAAAAGTGGACAATTGGTCATTGATCAATATTATTGCCTCTAGTAAATTAAAACGAGAACCGCCAGAATGGATTTATACCACTTTACATATTTTTACTTGAATTAAAGAAACGCGGCATAAGTGGTTGTAGAAAAAAACGTTCGAATGCCGGAACGTTTTTTGACAACCCCTATATAACACACGAATATCGAATTTATACAAAAAATCATGGACCTGAACAATAAGTTAGCTGCACTCGATCAAATTTATCAGATCTACGACCACTTTGCTTCCGGTCTGGATTTGGCCTGCAGAAAACATTGTGCCCACTGCTGTACCACCGGTGTTACCCTCACGACGGTGGAAGGATACAAAATGGCTAAAAAATTGGAATCAGGGGAAAACACACGATGGATTGAAAAAATTGAGCAAGCCTTGAAACAGCCGCATTTCCAACTTAAAATTACCACCAACCAGCTGGCCAATATGTGCGCCGAAGGTATTGAACTCCCGGCTGAAGAAAACACAGGATGGACTGCCTGCCCCTTTCTGACGCATGCTCTTTGCCCCCTTTACATTGTCCGCCCGTTTGGCTGCCGGTGCCTGGTGTCGCGCAATGATTGCGGCAAAGAAGGCTGTGCCGAAATAGACGACTTCGTGCTCTCGGTGAACACCCTCTTTTTGCAAACCATTGAACATATGGACGCCGGTGGCTGTACCGGAAACCTGCTGGATATTCTGGGGGTAATGGCGCTAAAAGAAAATCGGCAACGCTATGCGGAGGGAAAATTGAACTGCCGGCATCCCGGGCTGATCCGAAACCATCCGCTTAAAGTGCTGATGGTCCCGCCGGAACACCGTACCCGGATGGAACCGATCCTGCAATCACTGAGAAATATACGTATTTAGGTTCATCGGATTTAAGGTGATCAAATTACACCCTTTTCCAGGTGAACTGTTAGAGAAGCGCTTCGCTTTCAGATCGTCCTGCGTTAGCAGGACTGGAGATTTGAGGCAAATCGTATGATTTCAGACTAGGCCTCGACCTGGAATAAGGTTTCGTCAAATTCGGGCCGGTCTTTGTAGCGGCTGAGGAAAAAGCCCGGCAGCTGATCGATGTTCTCAAAAAATCCCGGATCCGCATCGATTCCGGCTTTATGCAGCGCCTTGAGCATGGAAGTGGGTGTCGGCGGGCAGCCTTTGACCGCGATCCATTCCTTGATGTCCGGATTGTCCTTGTGGGCCTGATACATGCATTTGCCCAGCAGAATCGTTTTTTCCATTCCGGGTGTGGGCTGCATGGATTTGCCGGTCAGGACCTCGATCTTATCCCAGGCTTGGCCCTTCCAGGCGTAACGGATCGCTGAAATCATGGCGCCGTTTACCATGGAGCAGTAAGTGCACATCGAAAGATCGTATTTGCGGTAGAACACCCCCTTGAGCCCCTGTTTGGCCAGCGGCAGCGGCATCATGCCGTCTTCGGTATCGCTGTATTGAAAGTCGTATTCGTGAAATTTTCTCAAGCCTTCGATGTCTTCGCCCAGGATTTCGATGTCGCCAAGATCATAGGGACGGTTGCGATTGCGGGCGGCATGCACCAGGTGGGGGACATGCTGCGGATCATGGCCGAGCAGCTTTGCCCCGACCAGATCGGATGCCAGCACATCGGATGAGGCCACCAGCAGGTTGCTGCGGTACATGCGGCCGTCCGGGCCGG
>JAFDCJ010000144.1 GCA_019312835.1 Deltaproteobacteria bacterium | reverse complement strand
GGAATAGCAGAGGTTGTCGGACAGCCTGTATATCCCCTCCCGGTGCTCAAGCGCTCATCCGGCGCGGCATCGCTTCTATCCCGCCGGGATCTTCCGTCAACGTCAGGTTTAAAAAATTTCTCAACAGGCGCTTGCCCACCGGGGTCATAATGGATTCGGGGTGAAACTGGATCCCTTCGGTGGGGTGGTCCAGGTGCCGGATGCCCATGATTTCGTTGTCTTCCGATTCGGCACTGACGTGAAGACAAGACGGTAAATCATCGGCGCAAACCGCCAGGGAGTGGTAGCGCATGGCCGCAAAGGGACTGCTGACGCCGCCGAACAGGCCGCGGCCGTCGGTGGTGATCGCAGAGGTTTTGCCGTGCATCAACCGCCGGGCCGATGTAATGCTGCCCCCGAAGGCCACCGCAATGGCCTGGTGCCCCAGGCAGACACCGAGAATCGGTTTGCGGCCTGAGAAATGCCGGATCAATTCAACGGAAATGCCGGCCGATTCCGGTCGCCCGGGTCCCGGCGAGATGACAAACCCGGCCGGGTTCAGATCCACGAGCTCCGGGATGGACACGGCATCATTGCGAAACACGCGCACCCGGGCCCCGAGAATTTTCAAATACTGCACCAGGTTGTAGGTAAACGAATCATAGTTATCGATCATCACAATCATCGGGCATGTCCTCCTTCATCGCTGTCGCGCAACAGTTGCAGGGCCTTTTCGATGGCCCTGGCCTTGTTGACGGTTTCAAGCCGCTCTTTTTCCGGATCCGAATCCGCCACGATGCCGGCACCGGCCCGAACGGTCAGCCGATCGTCTTCAACGCAGGCCGTGCGGATGGTGATGGCCATGTCCAGGTTGCCGCTAAAGGAAATATAGCCGACTGCACCGCCGTAAGGGCCCCGCGGGACCTTTTCCATTTGGGCAATAATCTCCATGGCCCTGACTTTGGGCGCACCGGACAGGGTGCCGGCCGGAAAGGTGGCCGCCAGAAGATCCCAGGCATCAACCCCGGGGCGCAGATCACAGGTGATATTGGACACCAGATGCATGACATGGGAATAGCGTTCAACCAGCATCAGATCCGTGACCTGAACGGTTCCGGTTTCCGCCACCCGGCCCAGATCGTTGCGGCCCAGATCCACCAGCATGAGGTGCTCGGCGCGCTCTTTTTCATCTTTGAGCAGCTCATCGGCCAGCTGGCGATCCTCCTGCTCGGTTTTGCCCCGCGGGCGGGTGCCGGCGATCGGGCGCAGGCAGGCCTGGCCGTTTTCCAGACGCACCATGGTTTCCGGGGATGAGCCGATCAGGGCCATGCCGTCCAGATGCACGAAATACAGATAAGGCGATGGGTTGATGAAGCGCTGGGCGCGGTAAAGCGCAATCAGATCCGGTGAGGGCTCGCAGACGAAGGGCTGGGAGATAACCGCCTGAATAATATCGCCGGCTTCAATGTGTTTTTTAACTTGCGCTACCTCCTGCCGAAAATCCCGAGCATCAATCAAAGGCTGCATAGCGTTTACGGCTCGACGCTGGCGGGGTTCGGATTGGCACGGGGAATAGGCCAAGGTTTCCTGTAGGGAGCAAATCCGCTCTTTGGCTAGTTCATATTCAGCCGCCGCCGCATGATCGCCATCCAAAAAGGCAATGGCCACCAGTGACAGGGTATGGGTGACGTTATCGAAAATAAGCAGATTATCGGGTATCATGAAATGGGCCAGGGGTTTGTCTTCCGGCAAACGGTTGGGAACGCTTTCAAAAAAAGACACCATCTCATAGGTGAAATAACCGACCATGCCTCCCCAGAAGCGGGGCAGGCCGGCCACGGTCGCCGGCCGAAAATCCTGCATGTATTCCCGTAAGATGCCCAGCGGATCGCCCTCATGGGGTATGGACCGGCTCGGGCCAAATTCACTGATCTCAACCGTGCTGCGAAATACGCGTATCTGGCTTCGGGCCGATATGCCCAGGAAACTGTACCGCCCCCACCGTTCACCCCCCTCAACGCTTTCAAGCAAAAAAAAGGGTCCGCTGTTTTGATAGACTTTTTTCATCAAAGACACCGGGGTTTCGGTGTCCGCCAAAATTTCGCGCACCACCGGTATGACGTTGTGGTTTTCAGCCAGTTTTACAAAGCTTGCCCGGTCCGGAAATTGACTGACTTGCATACGGTTCACCTCAAGGACTGCTACTTTTTTTGATTCTGGAACCGATATCAAAATTGTGGATTAGCGTTCAGGGCAAGGCGCCTCCGCGAATTGAAAGCGGAGCGTACACGCCCGTACGTGAGCATTTCAATTTGCGGAGCAACGCCGCCATGGGCGCTAAGACGCATTTTTGAGATCGGTTCTAAAATAAAAAAGGGCCGTGGCGTTAACCCCACGACCCTTGTAATAGAACTAAAAAAAAGACCGTGGGCTGAGGTTGGCCCACGGTCTTTTTAAAGCGTTATGTTTCTCAGGCTTGGCGTTTTATTCGCAGGCGCACCTCTCTATGATGACCTGCCACCACCAGCCATTGGTTTTTGAATTCAAGAAATTTGCAACCGGTCTGAAATGCATGTTATTTTTTCTCCAGCACCTTTATGATAGGCACATATCTGACAATTTCAATTCATTGTCAAGAATTTTTTTTGAAAATCGCCGCCGACGGCTGGCTGGCGGCCTGAATTCAGCCGCCTTGTGGAGCGGTTTCGAATTGTATTTCCAACGGTTTGACAGTCCGGGTTGGAATTATTACCTTGGAGGTAATTTTTGGCAAAAACCGATGAAGAGAGGTCTAAATGCTGTCGTTGGAAGAATTAAAAAACCGAAATGATCTGATCAATGAAATCAACTGGGAGCTGGGACCGGAAGAAGCCGTCAAGTTGTACCTGGAGTGGGGCAACACCGATTGGGGCAGCGGCAAATATACCATCCGCTCCAGGGATGACTATTCAACCTATTTCGTGGTCAACTGCTGGCGCAAGCCCTACTGGATATATTTGATCCGGCGCAATTCCGAAGAGGCCGAGGAACTGGCCCGCTTCGAACTGCCGGAACGGTTCGAAAAAGACGTCTGCGAACTCAAAGGCGTCTATGCCCTGGAGCCCGATGTGAAGGAATGGTTGCAAGCCGAATTGGGCGTCTAAAAGCTGTTTTAACACTAATTAAAGTTTTATGAGGCGCCGATGGATGTTTGATTAACCACCTTTTGCGGGTGGTCGATGTAGAGGATCCCGTTGAGGTGGTCGAGTTCGTGGGCCAGCAGGGCCGCGTAGCCTTTCTCCGCCACCAGCAGGTCTTCGCGGTTGTCCAGCCGCCGGTACTTCACTTTGACGAATCCGGGCCGCTTGATGACCAGCTGCTCCTGGTCCGGCAGGGACAGGCAGTTTTCGTAACCGGAAAACGCTCCGCCGGACTCAACGATCTCGGGATTGACAAGCACCCTGATTTGCCCGTATATACCGCAGGCGATCAGTCGCTGGGAAACTCCCAGCTGGGGAGCGGCCAGCCCCCGGCTCATAAACGCTCTGGAAAAAAACCCGATCAGAGAATGGTATTGCAGCGTGGCGATCATCCGCCGGCTGAGGGATACAACTGAGTTGTCTATCACGTTGACCGGCGCGGCAATACGGCGCAAAACCGGGTGTGGGTATTGTAAGATCTCACCGGCGCCGGAAGTGTGCTTATAGATCTTCAAAAAGCCGGCACCGCCTGCCGCCGCCAGGGTCGTGAACAAGCCGAGTTTAAGAAGATCTCTGCGTTTCATCCATGAATCCCAGCTGGATTATGGTTTTCACCCTGAGCTGGAAGGAGCAATTAAATTGTGTGCGACCGGCCGGGTGTGTGAAGGTTCGCGTTCATTGTGAGCCTTTATCCGTTTAAAATCAAGGCACAATTGTCAGATTACCGTTGCGACCGGCTATATTCGGCGATTTCTTTGTAAGGCAGATAACGTATCCATGAAGACAAAATCCTCAACTTTGCATAACAGCCTTGCCCTCCTGGCGCACATTTTGTTTTCTCTGATCCTCAGCAGCTGTGCAAGCTACCATCCTGTTGCCGTTGACGAGGTTTCGTTCAAGCAGCATTCCCAGACCCAAATTGACGGAAATGTGAGGGTAACAGCGTCGGTTTTGACCCAGCAGGAGGGTGCGCAAATCTTCGGGGTTGATCTGGCCCGGCGATGGGTTCAGGCGGTGTGGGTCGAGATTGAAAATGGGGACAGCCACAATTACTGGATGCTGTCATCCGCACTGGATCCGGATTATTATTCTCCCAACGAGATCGCATACAGCAGTCACCGCTGGTATGCGCCGGGTGTCAACGACCGTATCGACGCGCGTTTCAAGCAACTTGCGTTCAGAAACCCCATAAAGCCCGGCAGCGTTGTTTCGGGATTTTTTTTTGTAAACCTGGATCAGGATTTAAAAGAAGTTGATATCGATCTCATTTCGAGGGAGGAGTTGAAATATTTCACTTTCTTCTTTCGACTGCACGAGCTGCGCACCAAAACAATGTTTGATGTCGAGCATCAGCATTTGCAGAATGAAGTTGTCGAACTGGACGAAAAGGGTCTGCGCCGGGCCCTGGAAAACCTGCCGTGCTGTACGACGAGCCGGGAGGGTCTGGAAAACGGGGATCCGTTGAACCTTGTTGTCATCGGCAACGCCAATGAATTGATGCCGGCTTTTGTGCGCCGCGGATGGCATTTGGCCGAGGAAACCTACTGGAGCTCGATCTGGAAGACGATGGGGTCATTTTTATTCGGCAAGCGCTATCGCTACTCGCCGGTCAGCGATTTATACCTGTTCGGGCGCAAACAGGACGTCGCCCTTCAAAAGGCCCGGGGTACCATCCACCAGCGCAACCACCTGCGGTTGTGGCTGACATCCCTGCGGTTTTCAGGCCGGGAAGTCTGGGTGGGTTCGATCAGCCGTGACATCGGGGTCCATTTTACCGTTAAACCAGGTCATTTTGTCACCCACAAAATCGATGAAGACATCGATGAAGTGCGCAACAGCTTTGGTGAGGACATGCTGTTTTCCCAGGGATTGGAAAAATTGGGATGGGCCCGAGGCATGCCGGCAGTGTCCGCTGAGGAGCCCCGCCTTAATCTGGGTGGAGACCCCTTTTACACGGATGGGCTTTTGCTGGTACTGCTATTTAACCGCCGCCCGATAGCGGTGAAAGAAGTTACGTTTTTTGACTGGGAAAGGCCTTCCGGTCGGCGTATGTAAACCCGATTCGAGGCTCTGTGCGCAGCATGGACCGCATTGAAAAGGGGCGGGATCTTCCGCCCCTCCCCTCTTCGGCCACATCCGTTGCTTTTGCAAACCGTCATTTTTCAAGCACTTTGAAACTTTCAACCATGATAATTTTGTTGCCACCGCCGTCTTCTGCCACCATGCCTTTCACCTCAATCTTGACATCGACATGCTCGGTGACGGCTTCGAAGTTGTCATTTTCCCCGATTTCATAGATCGTACCGCTTTTATCCACGATTAGCCCATCTTCGGTGACCACGCCAACAATGGTCATTTCCTCACCGGCCAGAAGGCTTCCGGCGAATGCCGCCAACAGGAACGCGAGCAAAATGCTCAGAGACAGGCGTTTTCCTTTGGTCATCTCAATTCCTCCGCAAGTTAAATGATTTCTATTCTTTGCAATAGACTCAGGCTGCCTTCGCGGATTCACGGACTGAAAACGCAACAGCATGGGTGTCCCTGTCAAAATTACCCTCGTAAAGAATTAATTCAGGATATTCATCCAGGGTATGATAGTCGATGATTTTGACCCACTGTCTGGCAGCTTGGACCGGATCGTAGACACGAAAATGACGTGCCGATTTTTTGTCCCCTTCAATCGGCTTTACGACAGCTTTCAGTTCCCACACCCAATCAGGATCTTTGCCCAGGTTAACGACCAAGTACTGCCCGACCGGCTGGGGCAGTTCGGCCGGTGCTTTGAGTTTCGGTCTTTGAGGCGTGCTGGGGCGATTTTTTTTAATCCATTTATTCCAGAACATGGTGATCTCCTTTTAGTACATGTCCTCATCCATATCCGGCATGGCCGGGGCCTTGAATTTTTTCTGTGGTTTTTCGGTAATCGCGGCTTCGGTGGTTATCATCAGTCCCGCCACCGAGGCGGCATTTTGCAATGCATAGCGCACCACCTTGGTCGGGTCGATGACGCCCGATGCCACCAAATTTTCATATGCTTCGGTTTCGGCGTTGAACCCAAAATCATCTTTGCCCTCGAGCACTTTGCGGTAAACCACCGACCCCTCAAATCCGGCATTTTTAGCGATCATCCGCAGCGGTTCTCCCAGGACCTTTTTCAGAATCTCGACGCCGTTTTTTTCTTCTCCGGTCGTGGCGACATTTTCCAGCGCCTTCAAGCAGCGCACCAGCGCCACACCGCCGCCGGCGACAATCCCTTCTTCAACCGCAGCACGGGTGGCGTTGAGGGCATCTTCCACCCGGGCCTTTTTCTCTTTCATCTCGGTTTCGGTGGCTGCACCGATGCTGATGACCGCCACCCCGCCGACCAGCTTCGCCAGTCTTTCCTGGAGCTTTTCCCGATCGTAATCCGATTTGGTTTCCTCGATCTGGCTGCGAAGCTGCTTGACCCGGCCTTCGATATCGGCACGTTTGCCGGCGCCCTGGACGATCGTGGTCTTGTCCTTGTCAATCGACACCTTTTTGCATCGACCCAGGTCGCTGGTGGTCACATTTTCCAGCTTAATGCCCATGTCTTCCGATATCACCTGACCGCCGCACAGCACCGCGATATCCCCCAGCATGGCCTTGCGCCGATCGCCGAACCCGGGGGCCTTGACCGCCGCTATTTGCAGGGTCCCGCGCAGTTTGTTGACCACAAGGGTTGCCAGGGCTTCACCTTCCACATCTTCGGCGATAATCAGCAGGGGTCTTCCCTTTTTGGCCACTTCCTCCAGCAGGGGCAACAGATCCTTCATGCTGGAAATCTTCTTCTCGTTTAGCAGAATGTACGGATCTTCCAGCGTGGCGGTCATCTTTTCCGGATCGGTGACAAAGTACGGTGACAGGTAGCCGCGGTCGAACTGCATGCCTTCCACAATCTCCAGGGAAGTTTCCATTCCCTTGGCTTCTTCAACGGTAATCACGCCTTCCTTGCCGACTTTCTCCATGGCCTCGGAAATCAGGTTGCCCACCATGGGATCGTTATTGGCCGAAATCGTACCGACCTGGGCGATCTCAGTCTTGTTCTGGGTCGGTTTCGACAGCTTTTTAAGCTCCTCAACCACGGCCGTGACGCCCTTGTCGATCCCACGCTTGATACCCATCGGACTGATGCCGGCGGTCACCATTTTCTGACCTTCACGGTAAATGGCTCGCGCCAGGACGGTGGCCGTGGTGGTGCCGTCACCGGCCATATCGCTGGTTTTACTGGCCACTTCGCGCACCATGCGGGCACCCATGTTTTCGAAGTTGTCGCTCAGATCAATCTCCTTGGCCACCGTAACGCCGTCTTTCGTAATAACGGGCGAGCCAAAGGATTTTTCCAGGACCACATTGCGGCCTTTGGGTCCGAGGGTCACCTCCACCGCATCGGCCAGGGCATTGACCCCTCTTAAAAGGTTGTTTCTCGCCCTGGAACTATACGCAATCATTTTGGCAGTCATGTTTTGCTCCTCCTACTTCTCTATAACCGATAAAATATCGTCTTCACGCATGAACACATGTTCAATATCGTCAATTTTGATATCATTGCCGGCATACTTCGAGAACAAAACCCGGTCGCCGACTTTGACTCCCATGGCAGTCCGTTTTCCGTTATCTCCCATTTTGCCGGGCCCCACGGCGACAACTTTACCCCGCTGGGGCTTTTCCTTGGCCGTATCGGGGATGATAATCCCACCGGCACTCTTTTGCTCTTCTTCTTCTCTGATCACCAATACCCTGTCATTTAACGGTTTGATCTTCATTGGATCCGGTCCTCCTTGCCATCAGATTTGAAAAAAAAGAATCAATCGGAAATTTCTGTTTCAACCGACTTATTCTCTGGCAGTTCCCCGAAGGCAAAAAAGCTGCGAACGTTGATGTATAGCCGTCCGTCCAGCCGCTCACGTATCTTACCGGTTGCTTCCACCCTGGAATGGATATGGGCCAACAATTGCCGGCCGACCCCCCCGTACTCAACGCAATATTCCTTCTCATCGGAGGTATGCAGGGATACTTGTTTGATATTGCCATTTTCATCCCAGTTGGAGGGAATAACAATGCCCTGAATTCTCGGCAAGCGCTTTCCTATCGTCATCTAATCATCTCCTGTCACGGCAGCTTTTGCACCACGTTCTTGTCTTGAAGGTCAGTCAAGACATAATTGTTATCGATCACATTCCTATGAGCAATCAGCGTGCCAATTTTACAACTACCTGTATTCACTTATAAAGTGAAATCTGACGGGCGAAAAAGGTGAACCGGAAATTCTCAGGATAAACGCTGGTCGGAATCGAAACCGCCAAATCCCGGCGGAAAAATGTTTAAGCGCATGAAAACATTTAAGATTTTTTTTCAGAATTTTGAATTCCGATTTGATCTAAATCGGAACTCCAGGTTCTAGTCTGCTAACCATCGGTACCAAAAAATTAATCCGAACTGTTTTCAGTGGGTCACGGGTTGTCTGGCGGGTAACGGTCGGTGGGTTGTTGAAATGCGGTGCATTTGATTGGAATTTAAAAAGCCAACCCTTAACGTAAACCGCTGTTATCAGGTTCCGGTCGGTGAGGGTATCGACCCTTTGATTTCTTCCCTGAAATCGTCCAGAGATTCGCTGACCGCCACCGAATCGTCAAATCCGGCGATGTGAAAAAGGGCATCACCTTTGTGAACCAGGGGTAAATTCGTCCGCCCGATGACGATACCGGCAACAGGAGAAATAAGGGCGGTTTCATGTTCATCAAAGGGATCGGCAATCTCACCGATTCTCTGATTTATCGTAATTTTACCTCCCAGAGGAATCTGGGTTCGCAATATACCGCTTGAAGGCGCCCTTACCCAGCTGGTGGAGCTGGCCACCATCGGTAGAATGCGGGATGTTTTGACGCCCCTGGTGGACAGCATGCCGATGGAACGCATGACCGCCAGAATGCCCCTGACGCCGGCACGCACGGCGAATTCGTCAAAGCGCAACGCTTCCCCGGCCTCATAGAGCAACATGGGGATGCCCGCTTCTTCCACGGCCTGGCGCAGGGATCCGTCTCGCAAGTCGGCATTCAGGATCACCGGGGCGCCGAAGGCAAATGCCAGCTTTTCGGTTTCGGGCTTGTCCAAACAGGCCCGAATGTGGGGCAGGTTTATGCGATGATGGGACCCTGCATGCAGGTCGATGCCGTGGGTGCAGTTTGTCACGATTTCTTCCATGAAGATGTTGGCCAGCCGCGAGGTCAATGACCCTTTTTCGGATCCGGGGAAAAAGCGGTTCAGGTCGCGCCGATCGGGCAGGTATCGGGTGTGATTGATGAAACCATAGACATTAACGACCGGAACCGCAATCAGGGTTCCCCGCATCCGCCCCAGGGCTTTCAGTTTCAATAATCGGCGGATGATTTCGACGCCGATGATCTCATCGCCGTGGATGGCCGCGCTCACAAAAAGATGTGGTCCGTCCTTTTTGGCCCGCAGCACATGCACCGGCATGGTCATTTCGGTGTGTGTATAAAGGCGCGCCACCGGAATGTTGATGGATAATCGCTGTCCCCTGGCGATCTGTTTACCGGCTATCTTGAGAGCGCTGGACATGACGCTTTATTCAACCTTTTCCCCTGGTACGGGTCTTGCCCGGTTTGGCATTTTTCTCGATGAATTCAAATATCAGTCCGGCCACGTCTTTGCCGGTGGTCTTTTCGATGCCTTCAAGGCCAGGGGAGGAGTTGACCTCCATAACCACCGGGCCGTGGTTTGAGCGCAGCATGTCGACGCCGGCCACATTGAGACCCATGATTTTAGCCGCGCGAACCGCAGTGGAGCGCTCTTCCGGTGTTATCCGAATCATGGTAGCTTTCCCGCCGCGGTGGATGTTGGATCGAAATTCTCCCTCTCCGCCCGTGCGCATCATGCTGGCCACTACCTTGCCGCCAATCACGAAGCAGCGGATGTCGCTGCCCCTGGCCTCCCGAATGTATTCCTGGACCAGAATATTGGCTTTGAGGCCGCGAAAGGCTTCGATGACGCTCTGGGCGGCCTTGCGTGTTTCAGCCAGAACGACACCGATGCCCTGGGTGCCTTCCAGCATCTTGACAACCAGGGGAGTGCCGCCGACCAGGTTGATCAAATCGGAGGTGAATTTGGTGGCGTGGGCAAAACCGGTAACCGGCAAGCCGATACCCCTGCGGGCCAGCAACTGCATGCTGCGCAGTTTGTCCCTGGATCGGCTGATGGCGACCGATTCATTAACGCTGTAAACATCCATCATCTCAAACTGGCGCACGACCGCCGTTCCGTAAAATGTGATCGAGGCACCGATTCTGGGAATAATGGCGTCAAATCCTAACAACTCCTCCCCCTTGTAGTGAATGGCAGGATGGTGTGAAGTTATGTTCATATAGCAGCGCAGGGGGTTGATAATGCGGACGTCGTGTCCGCGTTTGATACCGGCCTCTTTCAGACGCGTTGTTGAATACAAGCTTTCCTTGCGGGAGAGTATTCCGATTTTCATGGTTAGCCCTTTAACTTCTTTTTACGGAGTTTGGGATACTGCTTCGCCGGCCTGCGACCGCTCATATAGGATTTGGCCGGATCGATCATCAGATGATGACTGATGGCCGCACGGCCCAGCAGCATACGAAAACGCATCGCCTTGCGGCTCGTCAAGGTCAGCTCAATGGGCCAGCGAAATTCCCCCAGCTCCACCGATGTCCGGATGACAAAACGCTTCTCGCTCTTACCATCCGAACTGGTTACGCGGCGTCGATCGACCACGTCCGCGACACAATGAATCTCGATATCCTTCCGTCTTTGCAACGGATGGACACCAAATTTGACTTTCAAAATCCCGCCGCGCTCGAACGGCTCGAGATCAAAAGCGTGCAGTGCCGAGGTGCGGGCACCGGTGTCGATCTTGGCTTTGATGGCTTTGATCCCAAGGTCCGGTAGCGTCAGCCATTCCCGCCAGCCGATGATGGTTTTATTCGGATACGGCACGTTTGTGCTTCCTTGTATCGGAAATAGGGGTTGCGATGGTTACCGTTAACGACTTGTCAGGATATGCATACAGCTATAAAATAGCAAGGCTTGAGTTCAGACGAAACGCACGCATAAAATAATTTTTTGTTGTTGCAACTAAAGAATGGCGCTCATCCGTTTGAGGTGCTCCTTCTCACCGATGACAACGATGACATCGCCGGCTTCCAGGGTTTCGGCCGCCGCCGGGTTGAAAATCATCTGGCCGGCAGCTTTTTTGATCGCCACAATAATGACGCCGAATTCCTGCCGCAGGCGGTTCTCGATCAGGTTTTTCCCGATCAGGCCCGATGAAGGCCCAACCTTGGCTTCCTCCATGATCAGCCCGAGATGGTTGCCCATCGTGGCAATATCCAGAAAATCCACCACCGTCGGCCGTTTGAGCACATGCGCCATTCGGCGGGCACCGATCAGGTAAGGTGAGACAACCCTCGTGGCCCCGGCCTTGATCAGTTTTTCTTCATTCTTTTCTTCCGAGGCCCTGGCCAGAACAAAGATATCCGGTCGCAATCCCTTGGCCGTCAGGGTTATAAAAACATTGTTGGCATCGGAATTGACAGCCGTTACCAGCCCTTTGGCCCTCATGATGCCGGCCGCCTGCAAGGCTTCTTCTGAAGTTGCGTCCATCTCGAGACATAGATATTTCAGGGACACAAGCTCTTCAATCACTGCGGGGTTCTGCTCGATTACGACAAAATTGATGTGATCCTCAAACAGCTCCTTGCAGATAATGTGGCCGATGCGGCCGAAACCGCAAATAATGAAGTGATTTTTTAAATCGGTAATTTGTTTGTGCAATTTTCTTCTCCCGAAAATTTTCTGAAGCTCACCACCCACAAGCCACTGAACAATAATGCCGACCGTGTAAGTCCCGACACTGATGCCCAGGATAATGATCACCACCGTAATCGTCCTTCCGACCCTGGTCAGCGGGACGATCTCGGAAAATCCAACCGTTGAAATAGTGATGATGGTCATATAGAAGGCATCAAAAATCGGCATGTGTTCAAAAATATAATATCCGAAGGTACCGAAAGCGATGAGTGCCACCAGCATCATGAGTGAATAACGCAGCTTTCTGCTGTCCATTTCTGATCCCTTGACAGTGTACGGATATAATAATCAAACGGCAGAATCCAGTGAAGGATTCTGCCGTTCAAGGTTATCATTTTTGTTAGGAAAACTCTAATAGAACGTCTAAAAAATCATACTTTATCTGACGGCTTCCTTTAAAGCCTTACCGGGCGTAAACTTGGGCGCTTTGGTAGCCTTTATTTTGATCTCTTCACCGGTATAGGGGTTGCGTCCCTTGCGTGCTTTTCGTTTGACAACCTTAAAGGTTCCAAAACCGGTAAGGACGACATCCTCACCTTTTTTCATGGCTTTCGTAATGGTGGATAGCATACAGTCCACGGCACTTTGGGCCTCTTTTTTGGTGCTGACAACATTTGCGACCTCATTGATCAATTCACTTTTATTCATCCAGTTTCTCCTTTACGGCTTTAATTAAAGTTATCCTTTGGTGTTTAATCTGCATAGCTTCCTTTGCAGGACTGACAGTATTTTCGCGGCGTGCCCCGGCCTATCCAGTGAAAGGACATCACATGTTTACGGCCACATTTCGGGCAAAGGCACTCGATCTTCATCTTATCATTGTAGGGGATGGCTTCGACATCACTTTCATCTCCTTTATCCGGAGAAGCAATCAACGCATCATCCCAGGGGGCATCTGATTTCATAGTTTCGTATTATTCTATCCAGGCCAATAAGGGGTATAGCGTAAAATGGATCACTTCGGCTCCGGCGTCACGAAATACCGGTCAGCCTTTCTCTTTGCTCCTGGCGCGTTTTGCACCGAATGCAGTGCCTTGCGACCGGCCGGGCTTTGAGTCTTTCGATGGCAATGTCCCGACCGCAGGTATCACAGATCCCGTAGAGGCCATCTTCGATGTCTTCCAGCGAAGCCTGAATCTTTTTGATGAGCACGCTTTCCCTATCACGGATTCGAAGGGTGTAACCACGCTCAGTATCTAGAACCGCACGATCCAGCGGATCCGACAAATGGTCTGTCGAGTCCAGCAGACCAACCACCGTGCTTCCGGCCCTGCCCAGGAGCTCATCGAGCCACTGGGTGAGCAGGTCCTTAAAATAGTCGAGATCTTTCTGATCCATCTTTTTGCTCCGAACACAAACAGCGTAAACGGTTTATTATTCTGGTTTTAACGATCTATCAGACTAAACCATATCCCAGGCTAAATCATCCGGATCATCACTGCCGGAATCTTCCTCGAAACGCCCGGGGTTTTCTTCGAAATCCAATTCGTAAAGATCTTCATATTCGTAGAGCGTCTCGAATTCCGGATCCACATCAAAATCGGAAAAATATATCCTTTCTGAATTAGTCATAATTTATTCTCCCTGCCAATTGTATTTGAGTCGATGTTGAATCTTTTTATCGTTTCGTCTGGTTTTGGATTTCACCCCGTCTTCCTGCCGCCATTTATCTTTTCTGCGGATAGGCGATCGCTTGGGTTGGTCAACCTGACGCCCGGCATATCGCCGGTTGTCCGGTTCAAAACTCTGATCATCTTCCTCGACTTCGACTTCTTGGTTATCGTACCGGCCCATTTACACCTCCCAGCGTTACACAGGCTATTCCTCGACAACTTCAAAGGATTCCACTTTGATTACTTGATAGGCGTCAGATTCGCCTGATTCCCTGACAGATTTTATCTGACCGACAACTTTTACCCGTTGGGCGATGTGATTGAACACCAGATCGTCGCCCACCGCATTGTTATCGATTTCATATATCTGGCCGTCGGCGACAAACTGCTGGTTGTCGTTAACTTCACCGACCAGGGTTACCCTCACGGCCGCCGCCGGCGAAGCCAGCAAACCAAAAATGATCAATATAACGACACCATATGGGATTGATTTTCTCATCATCTTGCTCCTTTATGGCAAAGGCCCAAACGAATTGACAGCTCCAGCCACGTGTTGGCCCTCGGCTGAACCCAAGATG
>JAFDCJ010000143.1 GCA_019312835.1 Deltaproteobacteria bacterium | reverse complement strand
GGTTTAACATTGCTCAAAAAATCTGCAAATTCATCAAATCGCCACATCGATCCATCTGATTTTTCAACTTCATACACCCCATCTGAAAAAATGTATAAGGTGTTTCGTTCACCAATCAGGCATTCTTTTTTCTGATATGTTCCATCTGACATGCCACCAATGACATAATTTGGGGTTCTAAGTTGTGTAGCCTGGTAGTCGCCTTTAGGGGTCTGGTCGAATAAAATGGCTGGGGGATGGCCACCGCTTGCGTAAGTAAGCTCGCGAATGCCCTTATTATAGACACCATACCATATGGTAAAGAACATGTCGTTGTTCTCTTCTCCTGGAAAGGCAATATTCAGCGCCTCTAATACTTGTTTAGGGTCTTTGAAATCCGTATCAGGCAATGACTGAGAACGCAGCACATTCATAACCGAGACCGAAAGTAAAGCGGCTCCGACACCGTGACCACTGACATCGATCAAGTATATTGCAAAATGATTTTCATCCACCATGTGATAACCAAAGGCATCCCCTCCCAGGGATGTTGACGGAATAAACCGCCAGTCTGTTCGAATGGGGCCCTCTGTAATCGGTTTCGGCAGAATTGTTCTTACATAGTCAGCCGCATCAGCAAGCTCCTGGTTGAGAAGCGTCCATGCCTGGTTACGCTCAATAAGCGCAGCGCTGGTCTTTTGATGCTCTTGCGCAACTTTTTCTTCGGCAGTGAGAGCTGCACGGGAATAGATATATCCTAGAGAAGCCAATATAAAACAGATAACAATAATATTGCCGTAATTTAAAACGGTTATATAAATCTGGCTGAGTTCTATAACCGGAACTGATACATTTGCATAATAATTCATTGCAATATAGGCGATGCTATATATCGCTGCGATTAGAACCTTTCGGGTCGCACTCCAGTGTAAAACAAAGACGCACACAGGCTGGACTAAAACAATGTATTGAAATCCCGTATCCCAGCCAATAACAACGGTGCAAATAGCCGCATGGGCAATATTTTCAATAGTGATGAGCAAATAACCATGCGCGATATATCCTCTCCTGTGAAGAATGAAAGCAGTCACCCATAGAATCACACTAACAATGTTAAAAAAAGCTAATGCCCGAACTCCTATCAAAGCAAAGATTACTATAAACAGACTATGTATTACTATGCCAAGCGAGTGCGCATAGTTGCCGAAAACCATAGCGCGGAGTAATCGAGGAGTATAATACTCTGGAGGAAATTTACCCTCTGGAATCTTACTAAAACTGTGGAAGAATGACGTGACGGTAGTTTCCATCTTATCTCCTTAGTATCTGGTAATGCATGGACGGGCACAATATGTTGTGGCTGGTCTTTTAAGAAGATATTACGGATAAATTGAGACTGTTTGTAAAAAAAAGCTGCCGCCCTATAACCCGGCATTTCTTGATAATCCCTGCCCAAATACCTGCGCTGACATCATCGAGTAGTTTTGCATTCAACCGCCTTCTCGTTAGCACGTCTGACCAGTTTTGCGCTGGCGATCTCCTTCGCTGTCAGGGTAAATAACTGGGCGAAGATATGGGTACGCAGCCTCTCCAGGCCTTGCTCAGGCGATTCGCCGAATCTTTCGACATCGATATTAAAACCGGCTTTGGAGTATCGCCAGAGTTTATCCGCATCTTTGACGATCATGTCATCCAGCGAAAGCGCTTTCGGGCGGGAATCATGACCGTCAATGATCTCCAGAATTTTTTTCGATTTCTCTGGATCATGTTTAATGGCCTGCAATATCTCTTTTGCTATTTTGACGCTTTCGATTTCATGGCGCCGGTTTAATTCCGGTTCGGTGGTATTGGGTCCGAATGCTTTAAGGTGCAGCTCGGCGGGCACGCGCTTCCAGCCGGTATCGTGAAGGAGTATGGCGGGTATGACAATATCTTCATCTCCCCCCTCGCATTTTAGCAGCTCAAACGCCAGCCGGGTGGAAATGGCGGTGTGAACATCGTTGTGGCGGGTGTTCAGAAAGGGCTTGGCCAGCTGGCGGATCTTCTCAAATACCGGTTTCATTTGGCAGCTTTTCTTCGTTGGGCCAGAATTTTCACCATCATGGCACCGATGCCCATGGGATCGATTTCTTCGGCCCTCAATGTGGTTAAGGTGTCCACAAAGGCTTTGGCAGGCGGCGAAAGCGGATGATCTTTTAAATAGGCAATGCTGACATCTAAATATATCTGGAAATTTTTTAACGGCACTTGTGCCAGTTTTTTTTCGGTCAGCTCGAGGGCAACGGCCTCCTTTACCACAATCGAAATGCCGTCGCCCCGCTGAACCAGCTGCTTGATAAATTCGGTGTTGCTGGTCTCCATTAAAATATTAGGCTCACAGTTTGCGTTTGCAAATGCCTGCTCCACCAGCTTCCGCGTCCCCGATCCAATTTCCTTCATGATAAACGGCTCCTGCGCCAACTCCTTGAAAGAAACAGCCTTTTTGCGGGTAAAAGCATGCCCGGGGGCCACGATAATCGCCATTTCCTCCTTGCTGAAGGGAACGAAATTAACTTCGGGCACGTCTTCTGCTTTGGCGATCACGGCGACCTCATTTTTAAATTCAAGCAGGCTGTTGGTCATGTCCAGCGAGGAGCCTTCATTTAACTGGATCTTGATATCCGGGTGGCTTTCGTGAAAGTTGGTCAGCATCAGGGGCATAAAATACCGGGCATAGGCCTTGGTGGTTCCCAGGCTGAGGACACCGCGCTTGAGCTCGTGCATTTCTTCAATGACATTTTCGATTTCTTTTTCATATTTGAAAATTTTTTCGGCGTACTCATACAGGGTCCGTCCCTCATTGGTCAGGAGCAAGTTACGACCCTTTTTTCGAAACAGCTTAAGATTGCAGGACTCCTCGAATGCCTTCATCTGGGCTGTCACAGCCGGCTGGGTAATGAAGAGCTCTCCGGCCGCCACCGTATAGTTTAAATTCTTGGCGGCGTGATAAAAAACACGCAATTGGTTGAGGTTCAACAATGGTACCACCGTTCTGGGTTATTCGTTATTGGTTAAAAGCTGTCGGTGCAGGCAGCAAGTTCGGCTGCCACGCCAGTTCTAAAGTCTGAGCCCTCCGCCTCAAACCTGGCGCCGTGAGCGATTAAGTATCGCGCATCAAGTCCCTGTCTTTCATAGACAAAGATTATATGTCAATTTAATTCATAAGCTGAATTTATGGATAGCATAAATATAATTAAATTGACAGTTTTATTTTAATTGTTCATAAGAAACTGAACACAATTTAACCATCCATGGATTTCAAAAAAGTGCGCACTTTTTGTTTTGAGGTTGTGACCGGTATTTTGTTATCTGTCTCTCTTCCAGGTTTGACCAGCGCAATCAAACATCTTTATTCAAGCCGTTCAGTGCTTTTCAAAGATATATTCTAATCTCACATCGCAAAGGAGGACGATAATGGCAGACGACAAAAGTAGATTTCCGGATCCTCATGATTTTCAGGTTCCCGCTGAGCTCGAAGGCTGGGAGGAAATGTATCCCACCCATCACCTATTTTCAGGGGATCGGGCCGATTGGGAAAAGGCCCAATTCTGGTATCAAGACAAGATTCACGCACCCGAACCATTGCCTCCGCTGGATTTGATCTTCCAGGAAGCCTGGCAGATTTCATTGTCGCAGTACACGACCCGCGTATTTTGCATTCCCCCCGCCCAGGGAATTGCCCAGCGACTGGTGGGCTGTTACCTGTACATCTGTGCCATTGCCCCGCCGCCCGAAGAGATTATCGGTGAAAAAGCCGGGCATTTCGAAAAACGGGTCTTTTACGTTTTCGAGCACTACGATGAATTGTGGGACAAGTGGCTGACAAAATTCAAGGCTCTGGGCAACGAAATGGATGCGGTCAAAATCCCATCGGAATTGCCCAAATTTGTCGATGATGCCAAGGTGCTGCCCGCCCCCACAGGCTTCTATGAAAGCTATGACCTGATCGAGTCTTTCGACAAGCTGGTCAATAATATGTTCAAGGGCTGGCAGTATCATTTCGAAATGCTCAACCTGACCTACCTGGCGTATCTCATGTTCGCCGATGTGGCACGCAAGCTCTTCCCCGGGATCAGCGAGAGTGCCATCGGTAAGATGGTTGCCGGCGCCTATGTCTCCATGTTCAAACCGGAGGAGGAGCTTTGCAGACTGGCCCGTCTGGCGGTATCAGCCGATGGTGTCGGCGATATCCTTGCCAGCGATAAATCCGCTGCCGACAAGATTGCCCAGCTCCAGCAATCAGACGCCGGCAAAAACTGGCTGGCTGAATATGAGAAATCCAGCGATCCCTGGTTTTACGTCTCCTGCGGCAGCGGCTGGTACAACCATGAAGGCAGCTGGCTGACGGATCTGGATATACCGTACAGCTATCTTAAAGGTTATGTCGAAAGGCTGCAAAAGGGTGAAACCATCGAGCGGTCCCTGGATGATATCGAGAAGGAACGCGATGAAATTGTCGCCGAGTACCGCAAGATGATCCAAACCGACGACGACCGCAAAGCCTTTGACGATGCCTACAACACCATCCGGACCATCTATCGCTACGCCGAGGATCATCTTTTCTGGGTCGAGCACTGGTTCCATACCATCTGGTACAAAAAAATCAGACAGATTGGAACGATTCTGGTGGACAACGGAATGGTCAATGAGGTGGACGACATATTCATGTTCAACCGCTACGAGATTCCGGAACTGTTGACCGAAGTCGCAACCGCCTGGGCCCTGGGCGTGGATATACCGACCAGAGGCGACTATTACAAAGCCAAGGTTGCCAAACGCCGCAAGATCCTCGAGGCGGCCGCCGAATGGAATCCGACACCGGCGCTGGGCGTACCGCCCGAAGAAGTGGCCGAGCCCTTCACCATCATGCTCTGGGGTATCACCACCGACAAGGTTAAAGAATGGCTCAAAGGTGTGGATGCGACCGCGGGCGCGGATGTCTCCGAGATCAAGGGATTTGCGGCATCGGCCGGCGTGGTTGAAGGTCCCGCCCGGGTCCTCAAAATGCTCAAGGATATTACCAAGCTGCAGCCGGGAGAAATTTTGGTGTGCCCCTCGACCAATCCATCCTGGGCGCCTGTTTTCACCAATATCAAGGCCGCGGTAACCGACATCGGCGGACTGACCAGCCATGCAGCGATTGTCTGCCGTGAATACGGCGTGCCTTCGGTAACCGGCTGCGGTGTTGCCACTGCTGCGATCAAGACCGGAGATATTATCAAGGTCGACGGCGATACCGGTGTGGTTACGGTTGTCCAGAGAGCAGGTTAATTTTAACTGAATGGTTGATTGGTTAATTCGTTGTCAATTTGAAAAAACCAATCCATACCGATTCTATTTCAACTGATTAAAAGATGCATCAAACCTTCTGGACCTGAACACGGGCCCAATCCCGGGTCCTCTAACCGTCGCGGTTGTGGGACCCGGGAAGAAGGCGAGCAGCAAAAAGCAGTTGCAAAATCCCTTAGAATTTGCGGGAGAAAACAATGGACTTAATCCTGGATTTTCGCGAGCTGAATAAAAGCTCCCTGCCATTGGTGGGTGGTAAAAATGCCAGTCTGGGTGAGATGATCAATGCCGATATCCGGGTACCTCCCGGGTTTGCCGTCACCACCAACAGTTATGCCGTATTTATGGAACAAGCCGGGATAAACGAAACGATTTTCAGCCTCCTCGCGAATCTGAATCCCGATGATATCGACGCCCTCAATCAGGCTGCCGCAAAAGTCCAGGAAATGATCAAGACGGCTGAAATCCCAGGCGATGTCCAACAGACCATCGGCGACGGCTATGCTCACCTGTGTGAAGATTGCAACGTCGACGATCTGCCGGTGGCAGTGAGATCCAGTGCAACGGCCGAAGATCTGCCCACGGCCAGCTTTGCCGGACAGCAGGACACCTACTTGTGGATGAAGGGCACCGACCGCGTCATTGAAAGCGTCCGCAAGTGCTGGGCAAGCCTGTATACGCCGCGCGCCATCAGCTACCGCGTCAAAAACGACTTTCCCCATGAAAAGGTGCTGATCAGTGTCGGTGTTCAAAAAATGGTGAACTCAAGGGCGGCTGGGGTCATGTTCACTCTGAACCCCACCGACGGGGATATCTCCAAAGTCGTCATTGAAGGCAGCTGGGGTCTGGGAGAAACGGTGGTATCAGGATCCGTCAATCCGGACAAATTCGTGGTCGACAAAGTCATGGGCGAAATCAATGAACGAACCATCTCTACCAAACATATCGAGTGCGTTTTTGATGTAGAAAAGGGCGAGACTGTCGACGCCGATGTGGCTGAAGATATGCAGTGCACCTGCTGTCTGGAGGACCAGGAAATAAAAGAACTGGTCAAAACAGCCAAAATCATCGAAGCCCACTATGGCCGTGCTATGGATATCGAGTGGGCCATCGACAAAGATTTTGGATTCCCGGAAAATATTTTTATTGTTCAGGCACGCCCGGAAACTGTCTGGAGCCAGCGCAAGAAAGAATCGAAGCTTGGCAAAAAGACCGGCTATCAATTGCTGATGGAACAGGCCATGAAGCGGATCAAGCTGCCGGGGTAATCAAAAAGGGTATGGGGCTTCGCGCGAGGCGCTAGGTCCCCCCAAGTAAGATATAAGGTTTAGGGTATAGGGCCGCAACACGCGCAAAACTCAGAGTCATGAGAAAGATACAATTTTTTAACCCTTATGGCCTAAACCATGTACCTTAACCCATTTAGCTCTGCTCCCACCGTAATTAATTGTGCTTGCTTATAGAAACCAATAACCCTTAGCAAAAAAGATATTGAGAGGAGAAAAGTATCAAAATGAAAGACATGAGAGATTTTGTAGCAAAAGGTGAAGAAGTCGGTTTGTGTCAACGGATAACCGCAGAAGTCGACTGGAATCTGGAACTGTCGCACATCGCCAAACTTAATGAAGAGGCCAGCGGCCCGGCACTGCTATTTGAAAACGTCAAGGGCTATGACACCCCGGTTATTACCAGTGTCTGCACCACCACCGCAAGGTTGGCCTTGATCATGGGCATGCCGCTGGAATCCACCCTGGTCGATCTTTATGTGGAATGGGCCCGCCTGGGTGAAAACCTGGTAGCGCCCAAAATGGTGGATTCCTCAGCCGCCCCCTGTAAAGAAAATATCCTGACGGGGGATGATATCGATCTATTCAAGTTCCCGGTACCTCAATGGTATCCCAGGGACGGCGGGCGCTATATGGGCACAGCCCATTTCATCATCAGCAAAGACCCCGAAACCGGTTGGGTCAACCTGGGCACTTACCGCAGTCAGCTGCTTGGCAAAGACAAGTTGGGCACCATGTTTATTAAGGGCAAACACGCCGACATCATGCTGAAAAAATACCAGGCCATGGGCAAGCCCATGCCGGTAGCCTCGGTAATCGGCTGCGATCCCCTTCTCTTTATCCTGGGCGCCGCGCGCGTCTCGGCTTTCACGGGGGAATATGATGTTGCCGGGGCATTGCGCGGCGAACCCGTTGAAGTCGTCCAGGGCGAAACCGCTGATCTGCCGATACCGGCCCATGCGGAGATCGTTATCGAGGGCGAGGTCGATGCCGACAAATTCATGGAAGAAGGTCCATTCGGCGAGTACACCGGTTATTACTCCGGTGTCGGCACCAACCCGCGTAATTTCATGGATGTCAAGTGCATCACCCACAGAAACAACCCTATCCTGTGGGGTACCACCGTCGGCCGCGCGGTTACCGACACCCACATGACCATGGCCCTCTCCTACGGCGCCACCCTGTGGCAGCAGTTGCTGGCTATGAAAATACCCGGATTAAAGGCTGTCTACTGCCCGCCGGAAGGCTCCGGACGGTTTCTGGCCATCATCTCCATCAAACAGATGTACCCCGGTCACGCCGACCAGGTGCTCACCGCCGCCATCTCAACCGAAATGGGAGCCTACGGTCTTAAGACCGTCATCGTCGTCGACGAAGATATCGATCCCTGGGATATCCCCCGGGTTATGTATGCGCTGAGCTTCCGGTTCCAGCCCAACCGCTCCCAGGTCATCAAACGCGGCCGGTCCACCCCGCTGGATCCCTCGCTGCCCATCAGTGCCAGAGAAATCACCGGTAGATTGCTGCTGGATGCCACCATCCCATATGACTGGAAAGAAAAGCCAATCCCGATCGAACTGGATCCGGAAGTGGTCGAAAGAGTCAAAGGTCGCTGGGACGAGCTGGGATTGGGCAAAGTTGTCTGCTCCTAACTTAGAACTCATTGCTCATAGCCCCGCCTCAGGCGGGGCTTTCTTCTATCACAGGCTTTCTGAGAAAGGAGCGTCAATTCTCGTGGTTTAAGCCTTGAGTATTTGTGTCCAAGCAAAATTAACCTGCCGCTTATTAAACTAGCAGTCCCGCCTCGGGCGGGACGATGAACTATGAGCTAATATCAGGAGGCATAACGTGAAACCAATTCGCTATAAAAAGGAAATGGTAGATGAATTTTTAACCGCCGGTTATTGGACCCGGGAGCTCTTCTATGATTTCTGGGAAAGAAACGCCAGGGAATACGGCGACCAGGAGGCCCTGGTGGATTCCAAATACCGGGTTACCTGGGCCGAGGCGAAAAAACTGGTCGATGCCATAGCTTACACCTGGGTCCAGATGGATATTCCCAAATCGGCCCGCATCATCATTCAGTCGCCTAACAGTGTCTATGGGTTCCTGGCACGCATCGCCGCTGAAAGGGCCGGCCTTATCTCGCTGACCGTCTATCCGTATCTGCGCGAAAGAGAATTGACCTACATGGTGGAAAAAACGGAGGCTTCCGCCGTCGTTATTCTGCATGAATACCGCAACTTCAATTATCTTGAAATGTACCGGGAACTTCAGAAAAAATTTCCCCATCTGGAAAAGATTTTTCTGTTCGACGACGAAGTTCCGGACGGAGCTCCGGCGGGAACCTATTCGCTGACCCAATTGGCTCAGGCGGCGGCTGAAAAGCCCATCGACGAGGATGCCCTTAAGGCACGCCGGCTCGATTCCACCGGGGATGTGGCCCTGTTGACAACGACATCGGGAACCACCGGCATACCCAAGCTGGTGGAATGGCCCACCGCCCCCCGGGTATGCACTTCCAAAGGCCGGGTGGACATCTGGAACCTTACTCACAAAGACACCACGATGGCGATTGCACCCCACGCCGGTGGTGCCGCCGGTACCCTCACCTATTTTGCCGCGCCCCTGGTCGGCGCCAAGACGGTCATGCTGGAAGAATTCGACCCGGAAGCAGCCCTGGCACTGATCGAAAAGGAAAAGGCCACCGCTATCGGTGTGGTGCCGACCCATCTGGTGCGGATGCTTGAAGTGGATGCATCCAAATATGACTTGAGCTCCTTGCGTTTCATCCGCTCAGCCGGCGGTTATCTCTCACCCCAGATTGCCGAGGAGGCCGAAACCGCATTTGGTGCCAATATTACCAGCGATCTGGGCACCCAGGACATGGGATCGGTTTCGGGCTGCCGGGTGGAGGATTCCAAGGACCTTCGCCGCCGGACCGTCGGCCGCATGCTGCCGGGCAACAAGGTGCGCCTGCTGGACAAGGACACCGGTGAACCGGTGGCTGACGGCGAGCCCGGGGTGCTGTATTTCAGAGGCCCCCATGCACCGGCCGGTTACTATCGCGACGAAGAATTAACGTCCACGGTATTCGATCCGGAGGGCTGGACCACCACCGGCGATATCGTAAAATTCGACCAGGAATGCCTGTGGATCCTGGGCCGGGCCAAGGACATGATTATCCGTGGCGGCCAGAATATTTATCCGGCGGAAATCGAGGGGTTGCTCAACGACCATCCCAAGGTCGCCTCGGTGGCGGTGGTAGGATATCCGGACCGGGAAATGGGGGAGCGGACCTGCGCCTACGTCATACCCAAAAAAGGCCAGGATTTCAGCTTTGAAGAAATGGTCGAGTTCCTCAAGGGTAAAAAACTGGCCATGTACAAGCTGCCCGAACGCCTTGAAGTGGTCGATGAATTCCCGGCCGTGGGTGATTCCGGCAAGGTAAACAAAGAAACCTTGAAGAAGGACATCGCGGAAAAGGTAGCAAAAGAGGCCTGATATTAAGGAATGGATTCTATTTAAATTTAACGAATTAGACAGGATTAACAGGAAAATTAGGATAATTTTATGCCCGTTTTCCGGTTTAAATTCTTCGGCGATACCCAAAATATGTTTAATGCGTAATGCAGGATAAGCCATGCCAAAATCCGTACTGGTCATTTCTACTTTGGATACCAAAGGGCAGGAGACCCTATATCTTAAAGATAAAATGAATACCATTGGTCTGGTACCTATTCTGATGGATATCTCCGGACGCGGCAGCGATATTGCCGGTATCGACATTCATGCGTCGCGTGTGGCAGCGGCAGGCGGCTGGGAGTTTGAAGCAATGCAAAATTCCCGGGATCGAACC
The DNA here is from genome assembly GCA_019312835.1 of Deltaproteobacteria bacterium. GTDB lineage: Bacteria > Desulfobacterota > Desulfobacteria > Desulfobacterales > JAFDCJ01 > JAFDCJ01. Next base: position 3,013 of record JAFDCJ010000143.1, on the reverse strand, counting down.
CGGGTCACCAACACCCTGATGGCAGGCGGTTCGCACCTTGCGGCGGAACTGCTAAGTGAGGGCAAACTAGACGGCGTAATTGCCCTGGGCGGATCAACCGGCTCATTGATGGCCACCGAAATCATGCGGTCCCTGCCCTTCGGGATTCCGAAAGTCATGATCTCATCCACCGCCGCCTTGCCGGGGCTTTCCACCCGCTATATCGGAACCGGGGATATCGCCCTTTTTCATTCGGTCGTCGAAATATCCGGGGTCTCCAATCTGCTCAAAAATGTCATGGACCGCGCGGCCCATGCTCTGGCAGGAATGGTTGCCGACGACATTACAGCTCCGAAAGCCGAAATAGGCAAAGCCATCGCCCTGACCATGCTGGGTCCCTGTGAAAAATGCGCCAGCGCGGTGCGAACGGCCCTGGAGAAAGAAGGTTTCCAGGTTATCGGATTTTCGGCCGCCGGCATTGGCGACCGCGCCATGGAGGACATGATCGGGGAGGGATTTTTTCAGGGAGTCATCGATTTGGCTCCGGGCGGTGTTGGCGAACATCATTTCGGATTTATGCGAGATGCCGGACCTCATCGCCTGGAAACCGCCGGAAAATCAGGCATCCCCCAAATAATCTCCACCTGCAGCGTAAACCACATGACTCCGGCCCGATCCAGGTATAAGCCGGAATTTCACGAGCGGCGCAAGTTCGACCTGGATAAACTTCGCACCTGGATCCGGCTGTCGCCCGGGGAATTAAAAGAGGTTGCCGGCATCTTTGCCGAAAAACTGAACCTGGCCAAGGGGCCGGTAACCGTTGTGATCCCGCTGGACGGATGGTCGTCGGCGGATTTGCCCGGCAACGAGACCCATGACCCGGCCGAAGATCAATTGTTTACCCAGCTACTGCGGGAGAAACTCAAGCCCGATGTTCAGATAGTGGAGGTCAACGCCAACATGGAAGATCCCGCGTTTGCCGAAGCAGTGGTTGAAAACGCTTTGAAAATATTTTAACATGGAAGAAGGAGTTGCACAGACCAACACGGATCTTTGCAATATGAACCGATAGGTAAGTAAAAGCAGCATAAATCTGTGTAATCTGTGTTCATCGGTGCCCTTAATTAAAAAACACGAGAGGACGTCATGCCCAAAAGACTCGTCGTGGGAATATCAGGTGCCAGCGGGGTCACCTATGGGGTCAGATTACTGCAGGCGCTTCGAGATACGGATTATGAAACCCATTTAATCATTTCTAAATCCGGGGAGCTGAATATTCAAATTGAGACCGACTATGATCCGGCCGATGTAAAAGCCATGGCCGACTATGTCTACGATCATAAAAACATCGCCGCATCGCTGGCCAGCGGATCCTTCCTGACCGAAGGGATGGTGGTGGTGCCGTGCACCATCAAAACGCTGTCGGGGATTGCCAACTCATACAATGAAAACCTGCTGGTAAGAGCGGCCGATGTGACCCTGAAGGAAAAGCGTAAATTGGTCCTGGTGGTCAGGGAAACCCCGCTTCACAAAGGGCACCTGCGCTTATTGACCATGGCCGCCGACATGGGCGCCCATATTCTTCCCCCGATCCCCTCCTTTTACCACATACCCAAAACCATCGAGGATATTATCGATCAGACCATCGGCAAAATTTTCGATTTTATGGGCATCGAACACAATCTTTTCAATCGCTGGGGAGAGGAAACGAAAACCACCGGGAAAAACGGCTCGCCGCTGAAGGCGGTTTAGAGATAACACACCTGCGAATAAAATCTCGAGGTACGATTATTTTAAGCGAGGTGGGTCCTCACTCAATCAATGACGGAAAGCCCAAAATCGTGTTCGTGCAATCTTTTCAGCTGTTTTAAGTCATCACAGGCGATTTGATTGTCCAGTTGGCAGGCTTGGGTTAGTGCCTTTTTCATGAATTCCGGCTCATGCAGAATGTAATGAGTTATGGCTTTCGCCATATAAATGCTGTCCCAATTTGGGTATTTTTTTTCCAGATGGTTCAGATAAATCATGGCGATTCGCCATTTTTTTTCACGGATCAGCCGGTATGCCTTGGCAATATCTCTTCCCGGATCAATTTCTGCTGAAACATGCTGTTCCATTTCTTCACGCCAGGACTCTTTTGCCTCTTTTTTCTCCTGCTGGGCGTCTTTCATCTCTGCGGTGATAAAATCAGAAGCCTTGACCCGGGCCCTGACCCATAGTCGCCATGCTGGGGTTTCTCCGATTGTTTCCAGTTTTTGCGCCAGTATTTTTACCTGGATTTCCCTAGCCGCCAAACTATATATTTCATCGCGGTTTTTTTCATAGACCTTGATAAGGCCTTTATGTGAAAGGTATTTCCCGGCCAGATCCACAGCCTTTCTTTTAGCCGCGTACAAGGCCATTTTTTCTGCCAAGTCATTTGAGGCGCCCGCTGCCATTCGATAGCTGCCTTCAGCTTCTATCTCAAAGACATCATTTTCAGACGCTGAGCCAACACTGTAAATTAAGAGTACACTCAATAAAACTGAAATCTTTGAACCGCGCATGATTATCTGATCCCTGGTTTTGGGCATATAAGAGATTCGAAAACGCCGGAGGAAAAAATTGGAATAAAACGCTTATTTAAATCTACCGACCATGGCAATGTCCCGCCATTTATTTGCGCTCCTCTACTTTTACCTCCATCGCAATGTGTCCCCAGCCCCCGCATTGGATACCCACATCGAAGCAGCCAACCCGGTTGAGCCGCATCTCGTTGGGGTCCACGCCCGTATAAAACAGCTCATTGACAACAACCATGGGACCGGAAAGGACACTCAAAGCATGAACGCATATGCGCTTGGGATTTAGTTTGGTTATCAGATTGCCGGCGCCGTCGAAATAGAATCTATCACCCACCTTATGCTGGCTGGCGCATCCATGGGAAGCGACGACTTCAGCAATAATGGTTTTATTCATGAGTTCAGGTGCTTTCGACATGATATCGACGTTCTTCGGATTACTGCGGAAAACCTCCAATTCCTCATCGGTATAG
>JAFDCJ010000142.1 GCA_019312835.1 Deltaproteobacteria bacterium | reverse complement strand
TCAAGCCCTGCAGGACGTTGATCTTGAGATTGTTCCGGAAGAAATCCTGACGGTGATCGGGCCGAACGGATCCGGTAAAACGACGCTTTTTAACTGCATCTCCGGGGTTTATCGCCCGGAAAATGGCACGGTTTCTTTTGAAGGGGAGAGCCTTTTGGGGCTCTCCCCGGATGCCGTTGCCCAAAGAGGGATTGCCCGCACCTTTCAGAATCTACGCCTTTTTCTTCACATGACCGTCCTGGACAATCTGATGCTGGGACGGCATATCAAGTTCAATAAAAATCCCTTGAATGCCTATTTGCGAAGGCGCGGCGAAGAACTGCGCCATCGCGCGGTCGTGGAAGAAATTATCGAATTTCTGGATCTGCAGGCTTACCGTCAATCCCGGATCTCCGATTGTCCTTACGGTGTTCAGAAAAGGTGCGAGATCGGCCGTGCCATCGCCATGGAGCCTCGCCTGCTCCTGTTAGACGAGCCCATTGCCGGATTGACGGCCGAGGAAAAAGAGGAGTCCGCCTACCACATTACCGAAATCCGCGGGCGCTATAAAACCGCCATCCTTCTGGTGGAGCATGACCTCAAGATCGCTTCCCGCCTGGCGGACCGCATGGTCGCCTTTGATCATGGGGAACTGATCGCCCGGGGCACGCCCGAAGAAGTCCAAAAATCCCCCGCCGTCATTCAGGCGTACCTGGGGGATGAATAAAAAAGGTCCGTTGTCAATTGTCCGTTGTCCGTCGTCGAAGCGGAGAACGGATCATCATAAACAACGGACAACGGACCACTGACAACGGACAATTTTATGGAACCTTTGCTGAAAATCGCCACCATCGAGACCCTGTACTATGACCGCATCTATGCGCTGCACGGGCTTTCGCTGGAGGTCAAGGAAAAAGAGATCTTCACGGTTCTCGGACCCAACGGGGCCGGCAAAACGACCCTGTTAAAGACCATCGCCGGCCTGCTCAAGGATCAGCCCAAAAAAGGTACGATCGAATTTATGGGCAAACGTATCCATCGCCTGGCACCGGAACGGGTTTCCCGTTTGGGAATCGTCTATGTGCCCGAAGATCGGGGATTGTTCCGCGAGTTGACGGTGCGGGAAAATCTGGAGCTGGGCTGCTGGGGCCGCAAGGACTCGCAACTGGCTGCGGACTTCGATTTTATCTACGAAATTTTCCCGATCCTGAAAGAACGCGCCGGCCAGGAGTCGGAAACCCTTTCCGGCGGGGAGCAGCAGATGCTGGCCATGGCCCGGGCCATGCTGCGCCGGCCCAAGCTCCTGATGCTCGATGAACCTTCCCTCGGGCTGGCGCCCATGGTTGCGCGCCAGGTCTACGACGCCCTGTTGAAAATCAGCCAGGCCGGCACCACGATTCTGTTGGTGGAGCAAAATGCCAAACTGGCGCTGAGTATCGCCACTTTCGGCTACATCATGGAATCCGGCCGCATCGTTCTCGAAGGAACGCCCGCGCAGCTTCAGGAAAACGAGGATGTGCAGGAGCTTTACCTGGGAGTCGGCAAGGAGACCGCTTCGCCCAAGGGCTGGCGGCTTTATAAAAAAAGGAGGACATGGTAATGGCGACCACGGCAGCCACCCTCCCCCACCTGTTTTTTCAACAGGTCCAAACCCAACACAACCGCATTGCCATGCGGCGCAAAGAGTTCGGCATCTGGAATCGTATCACCTGGGACCAATACGGTAAACTGGTCAAAAAGACCGCCGCCGGTCTCATTGAGGCCGGACTGCAGCCCGGTGACCGGGTGGCGATTCTAGGCGACAACCGGCCCGAATGGCTTGTGTGCCATGTGGCCACCATGGCCATCGGCTGTGTGACCTGCGGTGTATACTCCACCAATGCGCCGGAGCAGGTGGCCTATGTGGTCGGGCACTCGGAATCCAAACTGCTTTTTGTCGAGAATGAAGAACAGGTGGACAAAGTGCTCCAGATTTATCCGGATCTGGAACAGCTCAAAAAGGTGGTGGTCTGGGACCCCAAAGGCCTGTGGGGCTTTTCCCATGAGGGGATTATATTTTATGACGAATTTCTCCAGAAGGGAGAAGATTACCTCCAGCATTATCCGGCCTGCGTCAACGAGCGCCTGGATGGGATCGATCCCCAGCAGACCGCCATGATGATCTACACATCGGGAACCACGGGCCGCCCCAAGGGGGCGATGATCAGCCACCATAACATTATCGGCCTTACGGCTTCACTGAACCAGGCTGTCGGCTTCCGCCGGGAAGACGAACTACTGTCATATCTGCCGCTGGCCCATATTTATGAAAATTTCCTCTCTGTTTTCCAGGCGATCTATAATGGCGGAACCGTTAATTTTGTTGAAAGCCTGGACACCTTGCCCATGAACCTGCGGGAAGTATCGCCCACAATTTTTTGCAGTGTCCCCCGGATTTGGGAAAAATTCATGTCCATGATCGAAATCCGGATGGCAGATTCGACCATCGTCAAGCGGGCTTGCTATCGGCTGGCGGTACGGGTCGGTATGCGCTGGGTGCGCACGGGCAAAGGTTCCGGCCAGCGGTTTCTATGGGGCCTGGCCTATTGGCCCCTTTACTTCCTGGTGCTCTGCCATCTCAAGCGACAGCTGGGGCTGGAGCGGGTGCGCTATGGTGTCTGCGGTGCCGCCCCGGCCTCGCCGGAACTCTTTGAATTCTACAATGCCCTGGGCGTGCCGTTGCGGGAGGGTTACGGCCAAACGGAGTCCACCGGGGTCATCGCAATCCAGGGGATGGACAACCCGCGGCTGGGATACGTCGGCGAACCCCTTCCGGGGGTGGAGGTCAAAATTGCCGAGGACGGCGAAATTCTGGCCAGGGGGGTCAATGTCTTCCAGGGGTATTATAAAAACCCGGACCTGACGGCGGAAACCATCCAAGACGGCTGGCTGCACACCGGCGATGTCGGCGCCCTGGAAGACGGGCATCTCAAAATCATGGACCGCAAAAAAGACATCATCATCACCGCCGGCGGAAAAAACATCACCCCGGCGTTCATCGAAAACAAACTGAAATTCAGTTCCTATATCCAGGACGCCGTCGTTATCGGTGACCGTCGCAAATTCCTGACCGCCCTGATATTGATCGATGAAGACAATGTCACCAAATACGCCCAGGACAACCGGATCCCTTTTACCACCTTTGCCGATCTGACCCAGAATGAGGAAATCCAGAAGCTGATTAATCGGGAAGTACAGGAAATGAATAAAAACCTGTCCAAGGTCGAAACCATCAAAAAATTCGCTTTACTGCCGAGGCGGTTCTATGAAGAGGACGGCGATGTAACGCCAACCAAAAAGGTCAAGCGCGCCTTTCTGGAAAAACGATATGCGGAGATGATCGAGCAGATGTACAAACGCTAGATAGGTTCAGGGTTCAAGGTTCAGGGTTACTCTGAAATTTCCGAATTGTCTGCAACCTTTGAACCTTTGAACGTTGAACCCTGAACCTTTAATCAAGGTAAACAGAATGGATCTCATCGAAAGTTATAAAGAAGAACTCCAACTGATCCGCAAACCATGGGCCCGAATCTGGGTGGGTGCCTTTGTGCTCTGCCTGGTGCTGCTTCCCTGGTTTGCACCGGAACACGTTGCCTACATCGCCACCATCATATTTATTTACAGCATCGGCGCACAGGGCCAAAACCTTCTGATTGGCTATACCGGTCAGATATCCTTTGGCCAGGCCGGCTTTCTGGCCATCGGCGCCTTTATGTTCGGCCACATGAATCAATGGGGGATTCCCTGGCCCTTTGGCGTGCTGGCAGCGGGTCTGGCGGCAGGGCTATTCGGCATTCTCGTCGGATTCCCGTCACTGCGCCTCAAAGGGCCTTACCTGGCCATCGTTACCATGGGCTTCGGCATTGCGGTGTATCAGATCTTTGTCAACTCGGAGCTGCTTTCCGGCGGCCGCATGGGATTGACCATCAAGAAATTGACGCCTCTGTTTGGGATGTCGGACGTCGTCTTTAATTATTACTTTAATTTTCTGATTGCCCTGGCGTTTACCCTGCTGTCATATAATATCATATCCTCCTACATGGGACGCGCCTTCATCGCTATTCGCGATAATGATATCGCTGCCGAGGTTCTCGGGGTCAATCTAACCCGGTACAAACTGCTGTCATTTGCTATCAGCTCCTTTTACACCGGTGTTCAGGGAGCGCTTTATGCCCTTTTGTTGGGGTATCTCGAACCCAATATGTTTACGTTCATGGAATCCATAACCCTGTTTGTTGCCGTCATCATCGGCGGTCTGGCATCCATCGAGGGGTCCATTATGGGGGCGGCATTCGTGATCCTCGTGCCCCAGATTTTCAGTGAATACAGAGAGCTGGTCCCGGTTGTCTTCGGCGTAACAATTCTTCTGGTATTGATTTTCGAACCGCTGGGACTCAACGGCCGCTGGTTGAAAATGAGGCTGTATTTCCGCAATTGGCCGTTTCGGTAGGCTGAATGGTGATGTATTGCTAACATAAAATAATAATTCCTGATAAGTGAGTATTTAAGAATTAAGTTGGTGGTTAGAGGTTGGAGGTTGGAGGTTGGAGGTTGGAGGCTGAAGTTCAGAGGGTTCAGGCCTCAAACCTAAAGCGAAGCGCTCCTCAAACCTCAAACAGGCGGCTATTACTTGATTCAATGCGCATAAACATGACCATTTGCTCGATTGAATCAAATTAAAATGCTCTTGGAGTAACGAGCCTAATGTCAAATTTCATGCAATACCTGGTATCCGGACTTGCAACCGGCAGTATCTATGCGCTGGTGGCCCTGGGGCTGGCGCTGATATATCGTTCGACCCGCATCTTGAACTTTGCCCACGGCGATATCACCACGGCGGGCACTTTCTTTGCCTTCATGCTGATGGGATTCGAGCTTCCCTTCATCGTCACCTTTACCCTGGCGCTTTTGTTCGGAGCGGGTCTGGCAATGGCATTTTATTTCTGCGTCCTGATCCCGGCCCAGCGCCGCGAAGCCAACCAGCTGAGCCAGATCATTCTGACCCTGGGACTGGGCCTGATCATCCAGGGACTGGTCGCCTATTTCGGTGGCACCCAACCCCAGGATTTCCCCTTCCCTTTATCGGATTTGACAACATACACCATGGGCACCGTGGTTATCAGCCAGCTGAGTCTCGGCACCATTGCCGTCGGTCTGCTGGTCTGCGTGCTGCTGTATCTGCTGGTGCAAAAAACACGCCTCGGGCTGGCGATGCGGGGCACATCAGAAAATCTTCCAGCCGCCCAAACCATGGGGATCCCCACCCGCCAGATCCTGGCCTTGAGCTGGGGGCTGGCCGCCCTGCTGGGTGTTCTGGCCGGCATCTTCCTGGCACCCACCTTTTTACTGGATCCTTTCTTTATGCTGGAACCATTTTTAAAAGGATTTGCAGCCGCCATCCTCGGGGGGCTGAACAGCCTGCCCGGTGCCATCGTCGGCGGTGTTATTATCGGCGTGTCCGAGAGCCTGGCGGGCGGATACATTTCCGTGGCCTTTAAGAACACCCTGGCCTTCCTGATTATTATCCTGGTATTGCTGGTAAGGCCTGAGGGGCTTCTAGGCAAAGAGTTCAAGGAGCGCGTCTAAAAGCCATCGCTAACGGGTCTCTAAGGGTCCATGGCGGCGTTGCGATTTAGCTTAAAATGCTCACGTACTGCATGTACGCTCCGCTTTTAACCTAAATCGGCGCCTTGCCCTGAACCCTTAGAGACCCGTTAGCGATGGCTTTTAACTTTTGGATTCCTTCCGTGTAGTTTTTGACAATTGGGGATCCATGATATATACATAAGGCATTACAAAATGGTCACAATCTTTAGATGTCTCGCTTTTGCTGCACTCTCACTTTTTTAAAAGGAGAACCTTACAATGCGACAACATTGGACAATCTTAGCCTTCGCCTTTCTGGCGCTGGTAATCTTTTCCTTCTCGGCCTGCACCAAGTCAAAAATAAGTTCTACGCCCTCCTCTACGACAAGCGAGGAAGAGGAGGCTCGCAAAAGGGCCGAGGAAGAAGCCAGGCAAAAGGCCCTCAGGGAAGAAACCCTCAGGGAAGAGAGCCTGAGCGAACAGCAGGCCCAAGAGCGGGTGGAATCCGAGAGATCCATGTTCGAAAACGACGATATTTACTTTGAATTCGACAGTATCCGGCTATCTCCCGAAGCACAGGAAATTTTAACCCAGAAGGCGGCCTGGCTGCGCCAAAACCCCGGTGCCAGGGTGACCATAGAAGGCCATTGTGATGACCGGGGAACCAATGAATATAACCTTGCCCTGGGCGAGGGCCGCGCCCAAAGTGCCCGCGATTTCCTGGTGGATCTGGGTATCAAGGAGTCAAGGCTTACGGTTATCAGCTATGGCGAAGAGCGCCCCATCGCCAAAGGCCAGGACGAAGATGCCTGGGCCAGAAACAGACGCGCGCACTTCGTAATTGAGGAATAAGGCTCCGGAATGCAGGTCCCAGGGTTTTGATGGAATTCGGATTAACCAATGTTGGAGTAATGGAGTATTGGAGTGGTGGAGTAATGGAATAGACTGATCCTGAAATTTCAGATGCCCATTATTCTATCTTTCATAAGGGTCTTTTTTCAGAAACATCTGAACGCCATACAATACTCCAGTACTCCATTACTCCATTACTCCCCAGTGTAATATTCCCCGGATTACAACTTTCAAACTTAAGACCTTCGGAGACTAGTTCTTAGCCCTATGCCTACATCCATCGCCTATTTTATCTCATCCCACGGTTTCGGTCACGCCGCCAGGGCAGCGGCGGTGATGCAGGCCACCGCAGAATATCTCCCCGAGGTCCAATTTGAGGTGTTCACAACCGTGCCGTCCTGGTTTTTCAAGGATTCTTTATCCATTCCTTTCAACTATCATCACCACTTAACAGATTTGGGCCTGGTACAAAAAGCGCCTTTTCAAGCCGACCTCGGAGATACCCTGCATTGTTTGGAAGAATTCTATCCGATTAGTCCAAGGCGATTGGACGAGATGTCCGAGACGATCCGACAGCTTGAATGCCGGATCATCATTTGTGACATCGCGCCCATGGGCCTGCTGATTGCCAAACACATCGGCATTCCCTCTGTGCTGGTGGAAAATTTCACCTGGGATTGGATTTATCAACAGTATTCAACCGCCAACAAAAATATCAACAAATATATTAAATATTTAAAACCTATCTTTGAATCGGCTGACTATCATGTTCAAACCAAACCGATATGCAGCCCCAAATCCGCAGACCTGGAGACCGAGCCTGTCAGCCGTAAACCCAAAACACCCAGGGATCAAATCCGCCAGCGCCTTGGTTTGCTCCCAGACCGAAATATGATATTGATCACCACGGGCGGCATCCCGCAAGCTTATCGGTTTCTTCCCCGGTTGGAAGAATTGAGCGAATTCACCTTTGTGTTGCCGGGTGCCGGCCCGGCTGTAGATAAAAGGAAAAATGTGATTATTTTGCCCCACCGATCGGACTTTTATCATCCGGACCTGGGCATCGCCTCCGATGCCGTCATCGCCAAAGTCGGATACAGTACGCTGGCCGAAGTATACCATGCCGGGGTACCTTTTGGATACGTGGCGCGGGCAAACTACAATGAGTCCGGCCCGATGGTCCGTTTTATCAAACAGCATATGCCCGGATTCGCGGTGGAAGAATCGGCGTTTTTTAGCGGCGAATGGATGGATAGAATTACGGAACTGTTAATGCTTCCCCGGGTGAATCGGCAAGGGCCGAACGGCGCGAAGCAAATAGGTGAATTTATTCTTTCTGTTTTATAGCGGTTGAAAAAACGTTGCGTTATTCAAACGTTTTGTTGGGACCACCTATACCAGTCGGAATGTTTCTATAAAAAGCAGAATAAAATGATTCGAAAAATTATTTCAGGCGGACAAACAGGCGTGGATCGGGCTGCACTGGATGCGGCCATCAAACTGGCGATCGCCCATGGGGGCTGGATCCCGAAAGGCAGACTCACCGAAGACGGTCCGCTGCCGGACATATACAAGCTGAAGGAATCCCGGAGCTCCGGCTATGCCGAGCGCACCGCCCAAAACGTGCAGGATGCCGATGGCACTCTGATCATCTCGCGCGGTCCGCTGACCGGCGGCTCCGAATATACCCGTGAGATGGCTGTCAAACACAAGCGCCCCTGGCTTCACATTGATCTAAGCCAGATGGCGGCTTTCCAGGCGGCCAGCGTTATCAACCTGTGGGTTCTGCAAAACGAAATCGAAATTTTAAATGTGGCCGGCCCACGGGCCAGCAAAGATCCTGGCATCTATCCAGAAGCCTTGAATATTATCGAAAGTGCCTACTATCTGGGCCTGGCCGAGACCAGCATGTCCGGCGCGGGCAACTTAAAGGAGCTGATGCAATCCCAGGCCGAGCCGGCGGCGGCACCGCGAACCGTCGCTGAGGCCGTGGATCGACTGCTGTCAAACATGCCGCTAAAGGATAAAATCACGGTTGCCAACATGTCCCACGACGAGCTTCCCAATCTCCATTTGACCCTGGGGGGATATATTCTGAATAACTTCGATCTCCTGTTGGGCAATTGGGAATTGATGAAATCCTGCCGGGCCAGGTCCGAAAGCCCCCTGCAACACGAGGAAGATGCCGTCAGCATCATTTTAGACGCCCTCTGGGAGAAGCTGCAGCAGACGCACAAATTGAGAATCGTAAAATAGAGTTTCACTTCCAGTAATGGCTTGTGAATAATTTTCTTAATAATCGACAATGAACTTCCAAATGACAGGCACCAAATTTCAAATAAATCTCAAATCTCAATATTCAATGACCAAAACATCGGCGGTTGAAGCGATCTTGCAAGTTCATGGGCGGATTTGGAATTTGTCGTTTTGGTCATTGTGATTTGTTTGTTATTTGTAATTTGTGATTTGGAGTTTAGGGAGTGAATACATTCGAGACCAAAAACCGGACAGACGGTAAAAAGGAACATCCATTATGACGGATATATATCTGCGTTTGGCCCAACACCTTCAAGATCTGATCATGGGGTATCCCTATAACGACGCGCTGATTGACCTTCTCAAAGAGATGTTCGATCCGACGGAAGCAGAAGTCGCATTGGCCATACCAAACAACCTTGAGCCACTGGAGGTTGTCAGCCCGCAGACGATTGCAGCACGCTGCGACCTGCCGGAATCTACCATGACCGAAGCGCTGCAATCCCTTTCCAGCCGCAATATGCTGTATACCCGACAAACCCGGTCAGGGGAAACGGGCTTTGCCCTTTTACAGGTCGGATACGGCATCCCCCAGACCTTTTTTTGGGGCGGCCAACAAGACGAAAAGGCCCGGCGCATGGCCAGGCTCGTTCTAAATTATTTTTCAGTACCCACAACCCAGGCCGTTTATGGCGGTCTATTTTATTCGTGCTACCGAATTGGATGAATGCATCGGCTGCGGGGCCTGCGCCGATATTTGTCCCGTGGATGCCGTAACCATGGCCAATGAGCGTCCGGTCGTTGATAATGATTGGTGCATCGGCTGCGGTGTTTGTGCCGTGTCCTGTCCGGCGGAGGTAATTTCCATCAAACGCCGCCTGGAACGCCAGGCACCTGAATCCTTCACCCATTTGCATCAGCAAATAAAGCAGGAAAAAGGATTAGAATTAGAATAGGTAAATTTTTTGTCAAATTGAACAAATCCGGAAGGAAATTGACCAAAATGAGTGAAAGTATGAAATTAATGTCATAATAATAAGTAAAATTTTCCACAATTCTACCGCCCGTTCCCACCGCTGTTTAATTTCCGCTGGCGCTAAGTGACTAAAATCATTGATCCCAAAAATTCCGATTTGCGCTGGCATAAAGCTTGCTACCTAAGGCACCCAAGTGAGCGAAATTTTTTCTAACGCCCTGTTCCATATTTTCCAATTTACGGTTTAAAAAATACTTTTTCTGAGTCAACCCTGGCCAATGTAAAGCCCTGAGACATTGCCCGGGTCGTTATGAATCTTGAGCATACGCGCCAATATTTGGCTGAATAGGAGAAATGGATTTGGATGTGACAGATGCTGAGGTGACCATACATGATAACGGTGGCGCCAGGTCCGGGCAGGAACGAAGAAAAAGTAAACAAAAATATCAAGGGGTAGAAAGAAGATCCGGCGAAGATCGAAGAAAGCTGAATGATCGGCGGAGCGTTCTGACCCGGCGACAAGCCCCCGATCGCCGTATCAAAACCCCTTGCTGGGACGGTAGTCGTATTGAGCGGCGCGATGCGTTTCGATAAAATTTATCAGGCACAGTACCTGGAACACCTTAAGGAAGGATCCCGCTGTCCAATGCCCAACAACGATCAAAGAACTTCCGAACGCTTTAATTGCGAGGCACCTGTCGTCATCGAAGATTGCCATACGGGCGCACAATATGACGGCAGCATATACAATTACAGCAGAGGGGGAATGTATGTCGAGTTGGACCAACCCCTGAGGCCGGGTTCACACGTTCGCATCCTAATGGAAAAAAGGACGGCTGAGGATCGCTCGGGAAGCTGTCTGGCACAGACGGTCTGGTGCAAAGAGATTCCCGGCGCCGTCGTACTCTACGATTACGGTATCGGTGTGCGGTATGATCTGGACGTCAACAGTCCGAATTACATAAATAGATTCCACGTCATCGACGGTGGAGCAAACAATAAGAAATTCAAAAGCCACTAACTGTTGCACCAGCAAAACGTCAGTTAATCAAGCCCCTCCAGGCGCCATCCGGATGGCTGCTCAACCGAGCAAAGGGCAGGGCCGTCCAATCATCAAGCCATTCGGATGGCGTTTCCATTATTCACCAATATCTCAAAAAAAAGTCCCCGTCAAAAACTGATATGATTTGCGCTTCCCAGCCGTGGTTGGAGGTATGAGGTTCGAGGTTGGAGGCTGAAAATCAGAATGTTCTGGCCTCAAACCTCCAACCTCTATCCTAAAACCCCCTCTTGACTATCGAAGCTTTCAGGATTATCCCTTCTAACAATAGCCGATTAAGGTTTGCTGCCATATCCATAGTCCAATAACCAATAACAAATGGAATAACTCAAGACATGCCATCAGAAACCATCATACCCCTGTTTCCTCTCGGTTTGGTTATGCTTCCCCAGATGCCGCTGCCGCTGCACATCTTTGAAGAACGCTACAAACTGATGATCGGCGAGTGCCTCGAGCGCCATACGGCCTTTGGCATCGTGTTTTTTAACGGCAGCGATATGCAGGCGATCGGATGCACGGCCCAGATCCTGAAGGTTCTCAAACGCTACCACGATGGCCGGCTGGACATTCTGACCCGCGGGGCAAAGCGGTTCAGGATCAAAGATATTTACGACCGCAAACCGTACCTGGAGGGCCGGGTAACCTTTTTCGAGGACGAGCCGAACGCGAACAAGGAGGCGTGCACCCAATTGGCCCGCAGCGCAATGACGCTTTTAGAACAATTTACCGCCATCGCCGGGATACAGGATGATTATGAATTTGCCGAACAGCTGGATGCCGGGTCTATATCGTTTTTGATTGCCGGGTGTGAAGGGTTCAGTATGGAGGAAAAACAACGGTTTCTGGAGATGACCTCTTCCTTTGAACGCCTTGAAAAATGCGTTGGCGCCCTTGAGAAGATCATCGAGCGGACGAAAATCACCGCTCAGATTCGCAAGATTATCGGCGGCAATGGGGATATGGCAAAATTTTCTTCGTGATTTAGCTGTCTGAATATTTTTCTTTGAACATTTGGCGCCGTTCGAGCTTTTTCCTCACCTTTAGGTTCTGAAGCCGGCGGCGATCGCTACCGCTGCGACGATGTCGCAGGTTTCTTCTCTCCGGGAAATGGGGTGAGGAAGAAAATTGGCGGCGGTCTGCCAAGCGGCGCCGACCCCCGCGATCCAGGGCATCATCCTGGCTGGCCGTCTCGACGGCGGTATCAATCTGTTCCTTTTTATCAGCCATATATCCTAAAAGCAAAGCCGTTAATTTATTTAATTCAGTACCTTCAGTATTCTAGCCCTTTTGTAAAGAATTTGTCAAGGCAAGGCTTCGCGGACGGCCTTTTTGATGCGCTCACGCATTGCCCCGGAAAGGCCCTCTGGCTGGCCGCCGGTGTCTTCAGGAATTTTTTCAAGCCGGACGGCTTCCCTTAAAATCAGCAACTGCTTTCTGAGCCGATTGCAATACCTGCACATCAGCAAATGCATCCTGATCATCACCCGCTGATGAAGCGGAAGGGAGGTGTCCAGGGACAGGGATACTTTTCGGGAAACTTCTTTGCAATTGAACATCCAGTGTGTCATCGGTAATTCTCTATTTCTCAGATTCAAGCCAATTGGCTTCAAGGCATTGCCGCAACTGCATGCGGGCCCGGTACAGCATAACCCAGCTGTTGGTCGCCGAAATACCCAAAGCCTTACAAATTTCATCGGTTGTCAGTCCATCAATTTCTCGCAGCATAAAGGCTCGGGCCTGCCGCTCAGGCAACTCCCCCAGGCAGTGATATAAAATCTCCATAAATTCTTTCTGTTCATATAACTCCGTGGGATTGCCCCCCCATTTGGCCGGCGGGCTTTTCCAGCCGCCGCGGGAGTTGAAGCCGGTGTCTACCGAGTCACCGGCCGCCGCATCCAATCGCAATTCAACCTTATCGGAGGTCTGTTCGCGTACTTTTTTGCGGATATAATCTACGATTTTATGCTTCAGAATAGCGATCAGCCAGGTCCTGGCTGTCGAGCGGCCCTGAAAGTTCCGGCGGCTTTTTAAAGCGGCAAGAAACGTCTCCTGTACCAAGTCTTCTGCGATGCTGGTGTTTTTCACCCGGGACAGCGCATAACGGTAAAGAAAATCCCCATATGCGTCCACCCAGGTTGCAGGGTTATCGATTGGGGATGTGGTCTCGGATTGCTTTTCGCTCATGGCTATTCCCGTTTTGAGGGTCGCAAAAATGCTAAAGTTTTCGGGGCAACGGACGATATTGAAATAAAGCGTGTGCAGCAAGTACACGCCGGATCGTTAATTTCCTTAGATCTGGGGCGGCTCGTAAGGAGCCGCCCGCAACTTCTGGGTATCGGACCTTATTTATCCCAATTCTTTAGCTGCTTCAAGTCCTTCACCATCATCTGCTTCTTCTCCGGTTTATATTGCCAGCGGCCTTCAATATCCGGGGCGGATTGTGCGGCCATGCCCGCCGGCAGCGCTTCGCGCTGGCGAATTGCCCCATGGTACCCGCGCCGCAGCGCGCGGTCCTTCGGTGCACTATTTTCAATTCAGATTTTTTGAAAATAATAACGCGTCTGTCTCAAGTCAACGCCGGCCCGGCGTGTTTCCGATCAGAGGCCGGACGGCCAAAAGCACGTCCGTGCGTTAAACGTTGCGGTTGTAATCCGCCCCAGGCGGATTTGAAAACAACCAATAAAAACAGACCGCCCTATTGCCAAGGCTGAAGAAATGGCTAAATTGTTCATGTAAGTTTTTGCTGCCCCTGACGACCATAGGATAAAAATACGAGGAGATCATGGTTTTTCTGCGGGCGATCCTGCACAAAAATGTTCCGGTGGATTATGCCACTAAAAGGAGGCGCATATGGCAGGTTATGATTATGATATCGGGGTTATCGGCGGTGGCGCCGGCGGTCTGACGGTAACATCCGGGGCTGCCCAGCTCGGTGCCAAAACGCTGCTGGTTGAAAAAGAAAAGGAGCTCGGGGGGGATTGCCTGCACTTCGGTTGCGTACCCAGTAAAACCCTGATTAAATCCGCCCATGTTTATCACTTGATGAAGAATTCCGATAGATTCGGTTTGCCTTCTGTGGATTTACCTCCGGTGGATTTCCAGGTGATATCCAATAGAATCAGATCGGTTATCGGCACCATTCAGCACCACGATTCCACGGAAAGATTCTGCAAACTTGGCGCCCAGGTGGAGTTTGGCGAGCCGCGCTTTATCGACGAACACACCATCCGGTTAGACGGGGCCACCTACTCGGCCTCAAAATGGGTTATCGCCACCGGATCTTCGCCGGTGGCCCCGCCAATCAGGGGCCTTGATAAAACCCCCCATATAACCAACAAAGAAATTTTCTACCTGGATCACCTGCCGCCTTCCATGATAGTCTTGGGCGGCGGCCCCATCGGCGTTGAGATGTCCCAGGCTTTCTGCCGCCTGGGAACCAGTGTTTCGGTGGTGGATATGGCGCCTCAAATACTGGCAAAAGAAGATGCCGATATGGCCGATGCGGTCAAAGATGTTCTCAGTGCGGAAGGCGTCAATTTTTTTCTCAACAGCACCATCGAGGAAGTCAAGGATCTGGGCAGCCAAAAAGAGGTCCGGATCAAAACCAGAAAGGGCAACAGCATCAGCCTGAAAGCCGAAACCATACTGGTGGCGCTGGGAAGAAGTGCCAACGTCCAGGGTCTCGGCCTTGAAGAAATCGGGGTGGCGTATACGCCCCGGGGCATCACCGTTGACAACCGCTTAAGAACCAATCTCAAACACATATATGCCGCCGGTGATGTCAATGGCGGCTTTCAGTTTACCCATGCGGCCGGATACGAAGGCGGTATCGTCATCAGCAATGCCGTATTCCGCCTGCCGCGCAAAGTCGACTATACGTTCTTGCCCTGGTGCACCTACACCGAACCTGCCCTTGGCAGTATCGGTATGAATGATAAAAGCGCCGCGGCCGCCGGAATCAAATACCATGTCTGGACGGAAGAATTCAAAGACAATGACCGCAGTCTGGCCGAAGGTGAGACCATCGGCCAGATCAAAATGCTCCTGGATGAAAAAGAAAAACCGATCGGTGTCCAGATATTGGGTCCCCATGCAGGTGACTTGCTCGGCGAATGGGTGGCCATCCTGAACGGAAAAGTGAAGCTCTCCACCCTGGCAGCCGCGATACATCCCTATCCAACCATCGGCGAAATCAATAAAAAGGTGGCCGGCACCTTTTTTTCACCAAAAATTTTTTCGGAAAAGGTGCAAAAGGGATTAAAGTTTTTCTTTCACCTCAAGGGCAGGGCCTGCGCTGAGGATGCGTGCAGTGAATAACCGGCGCACAATTTAGGCCTTTGGGAATATCAGGTTAAGAAGGGTGTCAGTGTTCAGGTTCTGACGAACAGAAATTTCGGAATGATCAATCCTGACACCTGAAACCTGACACCTGAAACCTTTATCACAGTAAGGATTGTCACATGGCAACCAGGGGTGTGAAAACTTCAGAGAATCGCAAAAAAGTCGTCGGCAAGGCGCTGGTATTGCTGGTCTTTATCGTAGGGGCAATTTTGGTGGTGCGTTTGACATCGCTTACCGATTATCTTACGGCCGAGGCACTCGGCAAATCTCTCGACGCCGCCGGTTTCTGGGCTCCCTTCGTGTTTGTCATCATCTACGCGGCCGGGGTCTGCCTGTTCCTGCCGGGAACGCTGTTGACCGGTCTGGGGGCTGCGATTTTCGGTGCCTACTGGGGGTTTGTCTATGTATGGTTCGGCGCCATGGCGGGGGCCAGTATTGCATTTTGGATCGGTCGAACCCTGGGCAGGGACTTTGCCGCATCTTTAATCGGTAACAGGTTGAAAAAATATGATGACGCCATCGAGCGCAACGGGTTCGCCACCGTATTGTACCTGCGCCTGGTGTATTTTCCTTTCACACCCATGAATTTCGGCATGGGCCTGACCAAAGTGCACTTCTGGGATTACGTTTCCGGAACCGGGCTGGGTATCATTGTCGGAACCTTTATATTCACCTTTTTTATCGGGACGCTAAAAGATATCTGGGTATCCGGCAACTGGTCCGAATTGCTTTCCATTAAGGTTTTTTTCTCCATCGGTCTTTTCATCTTCTCGTTTTTTATTCCTAAAATAATAAAGAAAATAAAAGGTGACGAGCCGGCTGCTCAGCCCGAAGAAAATGGATGATTGCCAATTGATATGAGAAAGCGCAGCCATGTGTCGCGGTCACCGAATTTGCAGTGGACGATTGAAGGCGATGGTGCTATAGCACCTAAAAAAGGATGACGCATCATAGGAGGAAAAAAGCATGTCAAAGCTTGCAGAACTCGAAAAATTGGGACAGTCCGTCTGGTTTGATTTTATTCGTCGTTCACTGATCACATCCGGAGAGTTGGCGGACTTGATTGAAAAAGGCGTGCGCGGCATCACCTCGAATCCGGCCATTTTTGAAAAAGCGATTGCGGGCAGCAATGATTATGATGCCGATATCAAAAACCTGGGCCAATCGGATAAAAGCGTTTATGAGATCTATGAAGCCCTGGCCTTTGAAGATATCGGCAGGGCCGCCGACCTGCTCAAGAAAGTGTATGATAGCTCCGGCGGAATCGACGGCTACGTCAGCCTTGAAGTAAATCCCCATCTGGCAGACAAGACAGCGGAAACCGTTAGCGAGGCCACCCGGTTGTATGAGACATTGGGCCGCCCGAATGTCATGATCAAGGTGCCGGCCACCGCTGCAGGCTTGCCGGCCATCACCCAGTTGATCGGTGCCGGGGTAAATGTCAACGTCACGCTGATTTTCGGACTTGAAAATTACCGGGCCGTCGCAAACGCCTATCTTGCCGGCCTGGAAAAACTGGCTGAAACCGGACCGACCGCCGCTGCCGGCCATCCCGTCAATCAAGTGGCTTCGGTAGCCTCGTTTTTTGTCAGCCGCGTGGATTCGGCCATAGACAAACAGCTGGAAGAATTGAACCAGAAAGAAATGCTCGGCAAATCGGCAGTAGCCAATTCCAAACTGGCCTATGCCGAATTCAAACAAATCTTCAGCGGTTCCCGCTGGCAGGCACTAGCGGATCAGGGGGCCCGGGTACAGCGCGTGTTGTGGGCCAGCACCAGCACCAAGAATCCGGACTATGTGGATACCCTTTATGTGGATGAACTCATCGGTCCGGATACCGTCAACACCATCCCACCGGCCACATTGGACAGCTTTATGGATCATGGCCGGGTCGCTGAAACCCTCACCATGGACTTGGAAGGCGCCCGCCGGCAAATTGAAAAACTGGCCGGGCTGGGCATCGATCTGCAGGCGGTCACACGGCAACTGCAGGATGATGGTGTCGTGGCATTCGCAAAACCCTTTGACGCTTTGATGCAAAGCATCGCCGAGAAACGCGAACGGCTCCTGAGTGCATAACCTGGCACACGAAACGGATGGGATGCATTTTTATGTTTTAGTGTTCGTTTGGCAAAATTTTTACCTCAAAGGCGCAGAGATCGCTGCGTAATTATTTCTTTTTCAATTGCCGCTGAGACACCGGCAATTGAAAACCAGCATGCCTGTGGCATCGCAAGACCATCTTAATCTCACCCGATCGGGCTGGTGTTTATTCCTTTTCGCCCTTGTTTGCATCCCGCTGATTTTTAGCGGGGCTCAGCGAAAGGGAATAAGAAAATTATCTCTGCGAACTTTGCGACTCGTATGAGCGCGGCGAATGGGCGGTGAGACCGTTCCCCTGGATTCATACTCGACGCTCAATGGAATTCAGGTATGGGGAGGCAATCCTTGGACAACCAGGATGAATTAAAAAAGAAGGCGGCCGAACGAGCGGTCGATTTTATTGAATCGGGAATGGTCCTCGGACTCGGCACCGGGAGCACGGCCAATTTTGCCATAGAGCGAATTGGTGAAAAGATCCGGTCCGGGGATCTGCAGGGCATCGTGGGAATCCCAAGCTCCGAGCGGACCGCAAATCTGGCCCGCAAACTCAACATAGCGTTAACCGACTTGGTGACCAATCCCGCCATCGACCTGACCATCGACGGGGCTGACGAAGTCGACCCGGATCTGAATGTCATCAAAGGCGGCGGCGGGGCCCTTTTGCGCGAGAAAATTGTTGCCCAGGCCAGCCGCCGCAATATCATTATTGTCGATGAAAGCAAACTCTCACCCCAACTGGGGACCAAGTGGGCCTTGCCGATTGAAGTGGTGCCCTTCGCCTGCAGGACGGAACAGATCTTTCTCGAATCCATCGGCGCGTCTGTCGCCCTGCGGCAGGATACCGACAAAGATCCCTATCTCACCAACCAGAAAAATTACATACTGGATGCGAATTTCGGCCCGATCTCAGATCCCGGCGCACTGGTTGCCGACTTAAACGCGCGGGCCGGAATTGTTGAGCACGGCCTTTTTTTAGGGCTGGCAACGGACGTCATTGTTGCCGGTCAGGGTGACATCCGCCATCTAAGACGCTGATACCGGATACTGAAATAATGGGCCATTCATACCGAATAAAAATCGAATACCGAAATCCGAAATTCGAAACCATATTGAATTACCAAATCCCTGTTGGCCGAAACAACCTCCACGCGGTTTTTTCATTGTTCATTGATCGAGAGTTCGAGCTTTTGCTTGGATCATTCGGACATTAGAATTTCGGCTTTCGAGTTTCGAATTTATGGCCCTGCTCTGATAACCAGCCGTTAGCGCCTACTGAAGTTGTAAAAGTTGGGTTATTGTTTAATATATTCAATATGGACACACGCCGATCATTCTTTAAAATGATATTCCGTCTGACAGGCGGCATGGTGTTGGGTTTGAGCACCCTGGGGTCTTTGATCGCCCGGGCCTATGCCCAAACAAAGCGAATTATCCTGCCCAAGGGCACCAAGATGACCAGCCTGATCGATAAAAACCCTGCCGACCTGGACAACCGCCATTTGGAGGTTATCCCCCTGGCAGAGTTTGAGACCATGGGACTGACGGAGCATGTGGAAGATATCGATACCTGGCGCCTTAAAGTCACCGGCAAGGTCCAAACACCCCAGGCGCTGTCCTACGAGCAGGTCCTTGAGCTTCCCGCCATTGAAAGAAAGGTGCTCTTGATTTGCCCGGGGTTTTTTACTAATCACGGAAGCTGGAAAGGCATATCCGTAACGCAGCTGTTGAAGTTGGCCCAGCCTGAACCCGGCATCACGCATGTCACCTTTCGAGGACCGCCCGGACGCTATGAAAAGACGGAAAGATTTCCGATAGGGGCGATAAGGGCCGACAAAGTATTTTTAGCCTACCAGGTGAACGGACAGAAGCTGCCGCGCAAACACGGATTCCCCTTACGCCTGGTGGCTGAAGATCACTATGGCTCCCAGTGGGTCAAATACGTCCATGCGGTTGAAGCGTTCAGGGCTGAAGGCTGAAAACAAGGTTTGAGATAACCAGTTCTACATAGAGGGAAGCCATCATGGAAAAGAATGACTTCATCCAGCATATTTCTATCCGCGGAAAAGAGTATCTTTTCTTCGATATCAGCCGGCTTGAAGCTGAGGGGATCGCACCTGTCAGAGCGCTGCCGTATACCATTCGGATAATGGTTGAAAACCTCTTGCGCAAATTGGATGGTCATGTTGTCAGAGAGGAAGATTTGCGCCATATCGCCCAATGGAAGAAACACTATGAAGCACCCCAGGAAATCCCCTACCACCCGGCCCGGGTCCTGATGCAGGATTTTACCGGTGTCCCGGCAGTGGTGGATCTGGCAGCCATGCGCGATGCGGTCAGGGATCTCGGCGGCGATCCGGCAAACATCAATCCCCTGGTGCCGGTCGATTTGATCGTTGATCATTCGGTGCAGGTGGATTATTTCGGATCACCGGAGGCCCTATCCCAAAACGTCGCCAAAGAATATGAGCGCAACGCCGAGCGCTACGAACTGCTGAAATGGGCCCAGAACAGTTTTGATAACTTCAGCGTGGTACCGCCCAATTCAGGAATCTGCCATCAGGTTAACCTCGAGTACCTGGGGCGGGTCATCATCACCGAAATGAACGGCGACCGCCTCGCGGCCTATCCGGACACGCTGGTCGGAACCGATTCACACACCACCATGATCAACGGTATCGGGGTTATGGGCTGGGGCGTCGGCGGCATCGAAGCCGAAGCCGTCATGCTCGGGCAGCCGTATTATATGTCGATTCCCGAAGTCATCGGCGTGAAAATGATCGGTGCGCTGGCCGAAGGCGTGACGGCCACCGATCTGGTGCTGGCCGTCACGGAGATGCTCAGAAAGCGCGGGGTCGTTGAAAAATTTGTCGAATACTTCGGACCGGGCATGAAAAACCTGACGATCCCCGATCGGGCCACCATCTCCAACATGACACCTGAATACGGCGCCACCGTGGGCTTTTTCCCGGTCGATGAAAAGACCATCGATTATCTGGTGATGACCAACCGTGAACAGCAGGCCGAAATCGTGGCAGGCTGCGCCAAGGCAATGGGTTTATTCTATAGCGGCAGCGAGGATCCCGAATACACCGAAGTGCTCGAAATGGATCTGACCCAGGTGGTTCCATCGGTAGCAGGCCCGGCCAGACCCCAGGACCGCATCAGCCTTACCGACTTAAAGGCCAGTTTTGACACCATCCTGGGCTGCGATTACGAGCGCGACTCCGATGTGGCCCACCTTTCCAAGTATCACGACGAATCCGGCAGCCGCACCACCCGACAGGATGCGTGCGCACCTAAAAAAAAGGTGTGTGAGCTGGTTTACAACGGGGATCAGATAAGGCTTTGCGACGGCAATATCGTGATCGCGGCCATCACCTCGTGCACCAACACATCCAACCCCTTTGTCCTGCTGGGCGCAGGGCTGGTGGCCAAAAAAGCGGTTGAAAAAGGCTTGGCGGTGCCGGCTTTTGTGAAGACCTCGCTGGCGCCTGGTTCCAAAGTCGTCATCGATTACCTTAAAGATGCCAACCTGATGCCCTACCTCGAAGAATTGGGATTTCACCTGGCCGCCTTTGGATGCACCACCTGTATCGGCAACAGCGGACCGCTGCCGCCGGAAATCGATGCGGCCGTCACCCAAAACGACCTGACAGTCGCGGCCGTGCTGTCAGGAAACCGCAATTTCGAAGCTCGCATCCACCAGAGCGTGAAGGCCAATTTTCTGGCCTCACCCATGCTGGTCGTTGCCTTCGCCCTGGCCGGCAGAATTGACATCGATCTGGCAGCCGAACCGGTGGCAGTGGGGCCGGATGATCAACCGGTTTATCTCAAAGATATCTGGCCGAGTTCAGAGGAAATCATGGAACTTGCCCGGCAGCACGTCAAGCAGCAATTTTTTAAGTCCGAATACGCGCAAATATTTGACGGCGATGAATTCTGGCAGAAGCTCAACGTTGCAGAATCCACCACGTTTGATTGGAATGAATCATCCACCTACATCAAAAAGCCGCCTTATTTTGAAGGATTCTCCCTGCAGATAATCCCACCGGCAGATGTCAACGGCGCCAAAGCCCTGCTGCTGATGGGCGATTCGGTCACCACCGACCATATATCACCGGCCGGCGCCATTCCGGCAACCTATCCGGCAGGACAATATCTAACAGCGAAAAAGGTCGCCCCGCAGGACTTCAACTCGTACGGCGCCCGCAGGGGCAATCACGATGTCATGATTCGCGGCACCTTCGGCAACATCCGGATTAAAAACCGTATGGTGGGAGAAAAAGAAGGCAGCTATACCATTAAATATCCCGAAGACAGGGAGATGTTCATCTATGATGCTGCGGCTGAATATCAGGCCCAGAACGTACCGCTGATCGTTTTAGGCGGCAAAGAATACGGATCAGGGTCATCCCGGGATTGGGCGGCCAAGGGGTCCAGCCTGCTGGGCATCCGGGCCGTCATCACCCAATCCTTCGAGAGAATTCACCGCAGCAACCTGGTGGGCATGGGGGTGCTGCCGCTGGTGTTTGAAGAAGGCCAAAGCTGGGAAAGTTTGGGTCTGGACGGCTCCGAATCATTTTTTATCAGCGGCGTGGCGGATATAAAACCGCGTATGTTATTACCGATTAAGGCCGTCAAAACTGACGGCCGGGAGGTAAACTTTGAGGCCATCGCCCGTCTGGATACCGATATCGATGTCGAATATTTCGCAAACGGCGGTATCCTGCCCTACGTGTTAAGACAGCTGTTAAAGGCGTAAAATCAATCTTAGATGCAGATAGCTGGCCACTTGTTTCTGGTCGCCGGCTGCTGGTAATGGCGCACTGTTGGTAGGGTCGGCCACCGCGCCGACCGGGTCCGAAATAGCTGATACGGCAGCCACGGTGGGCTGCCCTACCCGAACATCGGCGTCGCAGCCGGCAACAAGTGATCAGAGACCAGCATCCGGCCTTCAGCATTCAAAGCAAAGGAAGGATACTATGGACGGTATTAAGATTCAAAAAAATGAAAACGGAACACTGGCGGTACCCGACAACCCGATCATTCCCTATATTGAGGGCGACGGTATCGGTCCGGATATATGGGGGGCTGCCCAAATGGTAATGGACAGCGCCGTGGAAAAGGCTTACAACGGCCAGCGGCGGATTGCCTGGCTGGAGGTGCTGGCCGGCGAAAAAAGTTTCCAAGAAACCGGCACCTGGCTTCCGGACGAAACCCTGGAAGCCATTGAGGCCCATGTGGTATCCATAAAAGGGCCCATGACAACGCCGGTCGGCAAAGGCATCCGGAGCCTGAATGTTGCGATTCGGCATAAGCTGGATCTTTACAGCTGTGTGCGTCCGGTCAAATACATACCGCCGGTGCCGAGTCCCATGCGGCATCCTGAAAAAATTGACATGGTGGTATTCCGGGAAAACATGGAAGATCTGTATGCCGGCATCGAATATGAGGCCGGCAGCCCGGATGCTGCCAAACTGCGTACGTTTCTAAACGAGCAGATGGGCACCCGGCTTGCCGAAGATGCCGGTCTGGGCATCAAGCCCATCAGCATATCAAACACCAAGCGCCTGGTCGCCAAGGCCATTGCCTATGCCATTGACAACAAATGTGCCAGCGTTACCCTGATGCACAAGGGCAACATCATGAAATTTACCGAAGCCGCCTTTGCCAAATGGGGTTATGAAGTTGCCCGGGAGAAATTCCGCAATCAGACCTATACCGAAAAAGAACTTTATGACGACTACCGCGGCAAATTTCCAGCCGGCAAGGTCTTGATCAAGGACCGCATTGCAGACATGCTTTTCCAACAGGTTCTGCTGCGTCCCGATGAGTTTCAGGTGATCGCCACACCCAACCTGAACGGTGACTATATTTCGGATGCACTGGCGGCCCAGGTCGGCGGGCTGGGAATGGCGCCGGGGGCCAACATTGGAGACCGCTGCGCAGTTTTCGAAGCTACCCATGGCACGGCCCCCAAGTACGCGGGACAGGACAAGGTCAATCCGAGCTCCCTCATTCTGTCGGGCGCGATGATGCTGGACCACATGGGATGGCGTGAAGCCGCGGATCTGATTCGGCGGGCGCTTCAAGCTACCATTGCAGCCGGAACCGTAACCTATGACCTGGCGCGTCAGATGGAGGGAACCACGGAGGTCAAATGCTCCGAGTTTGCCCGTGGGATTGTGGAGCACATGTAATGAAGCGTCAGAGAGGACAGAGGTCAGAGGTCAGAGGACAGAGGCCAGATGAACCTTCGGAGCACCAGAAATCGTATCATGCAAATCGAGCCGAAGCGTCTGGAATTCAATCTGTCTTCTGTTTTCTGTCCTCTGTCTTCTGGTAGATTCAAGCTGTAAGGAATACTACCAGAACCCGACTGACCTTCCAAAACCCTGGAGATCTGGATATGGAGACCTATTACAGACCCGAGGACCTGCCCAAATTCGAGGAAATTGGAAAAGAGGCGCCCGAATTGGCCAAAAAGTTCTTTGAATATTATGCGGCTGTTTTCGCTGAAGGCGAACTCACCGAAAGAGAAAAAGCCCTGATTGCGCTGGCGGTTGCCCACACGGTTCAGTGCCCCTACTGCATCGATGCCTACACCCAGGCCTGTCTTGAAAAAGGATCCAATCTGGCGGAGATGACCGAGGCGGTTCATGTGGTTACGGCTATCCGGGGGGGGGCCTCCCTGGTGCACGGCATTCAAATGCGCAATATTGCCCAAAAATTGTCGATGTAAATAGTAGCTACGTTATTCGTTATTTGTTATTGGTTATGAGGGTTGACATACGGATGCAATTCAGAATTCTGCACTGTCAGTTATATGGCACTGGATCTTATTGCTTTCGTCCTATTAACGAATAACCAATATCCTCCAATTGCTTCTATACAATTGGGAGATAGCCATGGAGTATACATGTTCACCGCAAAAGCACCCTCTGAATTTATAGATGAAAACCAGGATCCCGCCGTCAACATCCTGCCGTTCAAGGCAATGCTGGCGCAGCAACATATCGGGCTAGCCCGTAATATCACCCATACACTGCAGGTCAATGTGGGTTTTCTATGCAATCAAGTATGCCGCCACTGCCACCTGAACGCCGGTCCCGACCGCAAGGAGAACATGGATGCCGCAACAGTGGATGCGGTTATCGCCTATGCCGCCCGCAGTGATTTTACCACCATCGACATCACCGGCGGGGCGCCGGAGCTTAACCTGCATCTGCCGCACCTGATAGAAAATATCGCGCCGCACGCCACCCGGATTATGTTACGATCCAACCTCTCGGCGATGAAAGACAAACTGCCTGATCTGGTAAATTTGCTGCAACGTCATCACGTGACAATCGTGGCCTCCTTGCCATCTGTCAACATAACCCAGACCGATTCACAGCGGGGTGACGGAATTTTCACAGAAAGTGTGGCCGTACTCAGGCAGTTGAATAAAATCGGGTATGGTTTAGCGGAATCCAACCTGATCCTCGATCTGGTATCCAACCCAGCCGGTGCCTATCTCCCGCCGACCCAGGAACAGGCCGCCAAACGCTTTCACCAGGTTCTGGAGAACAGATGGGGTGTGGTGTTTAATAATTTTTATAATTTTGCCAATGTCCCTCTGGGAAGATTCCGGAAGTGGTTGACAAAAACCGATAATTTTGAAAACTACCTGTCGAAACTGTCGTCCAGTTTCAATCCCTGTGCCGTCGAGGGACTCATGTGCCGGTCGCTGATATCGGTTGGGTGGGACGGGTATCTGTATGACTGTGACTTTAACCTTGCCAGGGGACTTCCGCTGGGCGGTAGCAAAACCCATGTGTCGGAAATGAAAGCCCCCCCGGCCCCCGGCAGTCCGATTGCCACTGCGGATCATTGTTACACCTGCACGGCCGGTGCCGGCTTTACCTGAGGCGGCGCCATCGACGCCTGAGTTCAGCGCTACCCCATCCATCCCAACAACCGGGTCAGATAGAATTGATTTTGGAGTTGACACCCGCGGATTGCATACATAAGACGGCAGCGTCCCGACCAGTTTAAGAAAATCCTTAACAGGGTTGGCATCACCCACTTTGCCCCCATCCACGACACCGCCGAAGACGCCTTACAAAAAATGACCGCTGATCCAAAATAGGACCGGACGCCCCTTCGTCAATAGAATCATATTGAAATTATTAGATTTATTGGTCCTGATGCAATGCCTTCCCGTTGAGCATTCAATTATCAGCCCGCAATTCCATCCTCCGCAGTAAAATATTATTTTATATTATTTCAATATGTTAAATCCTACCAGCTCGGGGGCCCCCGATTTTGTTCGACCAGAGCAAATGAACAAAAATCATATTGACAAACATATATTATCGGTTATACATAGCCTAATCAATTATAATACGCTAAATGTGCTCTATTGGATTTAATTATATAGAATAATGACAAATAAATGAATAGGGTTCATTTATACCGCTTCGATCGGTACTTATTTGCAGCAGTTAGATGTCTCTTTGGTTTTCTATTGTCAACCATAAACAGAGAAGGGGGTACTTATGGCTGAAAAAGAAGTTGTCGAAACATCTGAAGCTCAGATTGCCGTCCACTGGGGTGAAGAGGAATACTTTTATCCTTCCACGGAATTTGTCGCTCAAGCGAATATGACCGATCCGGGTATTTACGAACGGTTCAGCCTCGACAATTTTCCCAATTGCTTTAAGGAATATGCCGATCTCTTGGATTGGTATGAATACTGGCACACGACGCTGGATACCAGTGATGCGCCCTGCTGGAAATGGTTTGTCGGCGGCAAGATCAATGCCTCTTACAATTGTGTCGACCGGCACTTGCCGAAATACAAGAACAAAACGGCGATCCATTTTGTACCCGAGCCCATTGAAGAGGGCTATCAGCATATTACCTATCAGGAGCTGTATGTGCGCGTGAACGAGTTTGCCGCCGTCTTGAAAGAGTTTTGCGGTCTAAAAGCAGGCGATCGGGTAACCCTGCATATGCCCATGGTGCCGGAGTTGCCGATCACCATGCTGGCCTGCGCTCGTCTGGGTGTGATCCATTCCCAGGTTTTCGGGGGCTTTTCGGGGCGGGCCTGTGCCGATCGAATTGTCGATTCGGGCAGCAATGTGCTGATAACCATGGATGCCTATTATCGTTCCGGCAGCTTGATTGATCATAAAGAAAAAGCCGACCAGGCCGTGAAGCTGGCCGCCAAAGATGGCCAAAAGGTCGACAAGGTTCTTGTATGGCAGCGCTATCCGGGAAAATATTCCGCCGAAACTCCCATGGTGGACGGCCGGGATTATTTTACCAATGATCTGGTAAAGGACAAATATGGTGCCCGGGTCGAACCGGAAAAGATGCCGGCCGAAGCACCGCTGTTTCTGATGTATACCAGCGGTACGACCGGAAAGCCGAAGGGGTGCCAGCACAGCACCGGTGGCTACCTGGCCTATACCGCCGGTACCTCTAAATATGTTCAGGACATCCATCCCGAAGATGTTTACTGGTGCATGGCTGATATTGGCTGGATCACCGGTCATTCTTACATTGTTTACGGTCCGCTGGCCATTGCCGCCTCTACAGTGGTGTACGAAGGTGTGCCCACCTATCCCGACGCGGGCCGCTCCTGGCGGATTGCCCAGGATCTGGATGTAAACATCTTCCACACCGCACCGACCGCCATTCGCGCCCTGCGCAAAATCGGCCCCGATGAGCCCAAGAAATACAATTATAATTTCAAGCATATGACCACTGTCGGCGAACCGATCGAACCGGAGGTCTGGCGCTGGTATTACAATGAAGTTGGCAAAGGCAAGGCGGCCATCGTCGATACCTGGTGGCAGACGGAGACCGGCGGGTTCCTTTGCAGCACATTGCCGGGCATCAAACCGATGAAACCGGGCAGCGCCGGTCCGGGAATGCCGGGCATTCACCCGATCATTTTCGATGATGAAGGCGAAGTGTTACCCCAGGGGGCCGGCAAGGCCGGCAATATCTGCATCCAGAACCCCTGGCCGGGGACTTTTCAGACCATCTGGGGTGACCGCGATCGCTATGTCGAAACCTACTACGCCCGCTATTGCAAAGATCCCAAAAGCAAAAACTGGCGCGACTGGCCTTACATGGCCGGTGATGCCGCCGTGGAGGCCCCGGACGGGTATTTTCGTATCCTGGGCCGGATCGACGACGTCATTAACGTATCGGGCCATCGCCTGGGCACCAAGGAGATCGAATCGGCGGCCCTGGTGGTAGAAGAGGTGGCTGAGGCGGCCGTCGTTCCCGTCGCCCATGAAATCAAGGGCAAGGAGCCGGATTTGTATGTCTCTTTAAAACCCGGTTACGAGGCCAGTAAAGAGCTTGAAAAAAAGATCAACGATACCGTTTGTGAAGAAATCGGCAAGATCGCAAAATGCCGCAGGGTTTGGATTGTCAAGGATATGCCCAAAACCCGTTCGGGCAAGATCATGCGCCGGGTGCTGGGGGCAATCTCCAATAAAGGGGATGTCGGCGATGTCACCACGCTGGCCAATCCCGAAATTGTCGAAGAAATTAAGAAGATGGCCGAAGCAGGCTAGCGATGTTAGCATCGCGTGTTGCACCACTGACGGGGTGCGCGAATGCGTTTACTCATTATGCTTGGGGCATAATGTCAGTGCGCAGAACCGCCAATGTTATTTGGACTGCCATGTGGACTCAGGACAGACGCTGAATTGAACGGGAACGCCGCGGACCGGTCCGATCACCGACCGTTTAGAAAAAAAGGCAGCCCAACGGATTGTAAGATGTTCAAATTCCATGTCGAACCAGGAGGAGGTGATGCCGTCCCGACAGTAACCGTAAATGAGGAAACGGATGAAGGCTATGTTACCTTAAAAAATAACCCAAAAGCGAAAGGAGACTAGCATGGGATCTCATGTGTACTGGCTATTCTTTTTCGTTCTTTGCTACTGGGGATACTGCATCACCATCGGTGTCACCGGTTACCTGAAGGCCAAAAAAGGAACCGACTACTTTATTGCCGGCCGTCAGCTCAACATCTGGGTCTTTGTACTGGCGGCCACGGCAACGTCGTTCAGCGGCTGGACATTTGTCGGACATCCCGCCTTGATTTGGCGTGACGGCATACCTTACGGGTATGCATCGTTTTACGTCCTCACCATTCCGTTTACCGGTGTTCTTTTCTTAAAACGGCAATGGCTGATGGGCAAACGCTACGGCTTTGTCACACCCGGTGAAATGTACTCCGCCTACTTCGGATCCGAGGCCATGCGGATCCTGACCGTCATCGTGGCGTTATTCTTCAGTATCCCCTATCTTGGCATTGAGCTGCGGGCGTCGGGCGTTTTGTTTAACATTCTAACCGACGGCCTGTTCTCGGTAAATGTCGGCATGTGGATGCTGGCGGTCGTCGTGCTCTTGTATGTGGCCCTGGGCGGCCTGCGCTCGGTGGCATACGTGGACACGGCCCAGTGCATCCTGCTGTGGTCGGGAATCGTGGCCTTGGGCATCATCGGCGTTAATTTTGCCGGTGGCTGGGACGCCATGACGTCCAGGTACGGAGATATCGTCGCCTGGATAAACAGCGGCGGGACCAATGTACCCGCCTGGGCGGACCCGGAGGCTGCCAAGGTCTTTCTTGCCAACAAAAAGGCCATTTTCAAGATCACCCCCGACGGCTACAGCCATTTCGTGGCCGTGCCCGGCGTGATCCAGTTTGTGCCGGTTGGTCCCCAGGCCGTTGGCGGCACCTGGACCGGTATCATGGTTCTGACCTACATGTTCGCCCTGATGGGAATTCACGCCTCACCCGCATTTTCCATGTGGGCGTTTGCCAACAAGAATCCCAGGCCCTTCCCGCTGCAACAGGTGT
>JAFDCJ010000141.1 GCA_019312835.1 Deltaproteobacteria bacterium | reverse complement strand
TTTTTATAAAGCAGTTAGTAGGTATAATATACACAGTACCAATGAATAGCTAACTAATTTGAAGTTAATGTAATCGCGAAGCGATTGACAGTTTTTGTTCGGCCATAGTCGGCCGAACAAAATGTTAGTGTGAGTCTGTGTGGGTCTGTGGCTAATTAACTCAGCTCTTTCAATGTCCTCTCCGCTTCGTCGCGGCCGATGAAATCCTGACCGCCTTCCAGCGCCTTTTCCAGCCTTTCCCGCGCCTCGTCGTTTTCGCCGCCCTTATACAATACCATACCGATGTGATAATTAAAAATCGCGGTATCCGGTGCGGCCGCCACGACCTGCTCCATCACATCCCGGGCCTGGCTGTAATCCCCCAGCCGGTAGTAGGCCCAGGCCAGGGTATCCATGACGGCCGGGTCGCCGGGCCGCCTTTCAAGGGCGCTCTTTGCCAGGGCCACCGCGCGCTGCCGGCCCGGTTTTTGATCGGAATGCTCGCTGAGCAGAAACGCCAGGTTGTTGGCGGCCACCCAGAAGTTGGGATCTTGCTTCAGCGCGCGCTCGTAGACATCCATGGCGTTTTGAAAGTCGCTGCCCCTTTCATAAATCTGGGCCAGGGACAGGTAGGCAGCCGCGTCTCTGGGGTTGGTGGAAAGCGCGCCTTCAAACTTATCGATGGCCTCCTGCTTTTTGCCCTGCGCCAGGTACAGGTTGGCCAGGTTGGTGTGCGGCGGCGGCCACATGGGCTGAATCTCGATGGCCTTTGTCAGGGCGGCCTCGGCTTGCGGGTAGTTTTTCATGTTGCCGTAAACCAGGCCCAGCATGTTGTAGGCAAACACATCTTCTGGGTTGGCTTTGATGCGCTTCTCGCACAGCCTGACGGCCTTATCGGATTGGCCCCGGCGCAGGTACATCTGTACCAGGCTCGTTATCAATTGGGAAGACCGCGGGTTTTGCCGGTAGCCTTCTTCCAATTCCGCCACGACCCTGTCCGGCTGATTTTTGAGGGCGTATACCCGCCCCATTTTGAGATACCCCAGGGCATTTTGCGGGGCGCCCTTCTGGACGGCCCGGTATTGCTCCTCGGCGCTGTCAAAATCTTTTCCGGCCGTGAAAAAATCGCCCAGGTCCGCCCGGGCCGCCATATCATCCGGATAGATCTCCACGATTTTTCGCAGCTGCGCTTCGGCAGCCGCATCATCCTTTTTTATGGCATAAATGCGGGCCAGCGCCTTGCGCACCGCTTTTGAGTCGGGGGCCGCCTTGAGGGCGTTCTGCAGGGTGTCTTCGGCCAGCTCCGGCTCCCGGTTTATCATGTGGGCGCCGGCCAGGCGCAAATAAGCGTCCATAAACCCGGGGCGTTCGTTGACCACGGTGCGGAATTCGGAAATGGCGTTGAGCCCGTCGCCCCTGGCCAGCAGGATATTGCCCTTGTTAAAATGGCCGTCCAGGCTCTTGGGGTCGGCCGCGATGACTTCATCCGCAACCGTTTCGGCTTTTTCAATCTGCCGCAGGGCCAGATAAACGCGCGTCAGCGAGTTTTTGGCCTGGATGATGCCCGGGTTGGCCGGGTCGTCATCGAGCTTGAGGCAGGCCTCTAAGGTTTCGATGGCCTGATCCGGTTTTTTCCAGTTCATGTAAAGCTCACTTAATGCCAGGCGCAGCTTGAAGCTGTCCTTGTTTTGCGCGATGCCCCCGCGCAATGCGCCTTCCGCATCGGCAAACCTGTTTTGGGCAAGGTAAAAGCGGGCCGCCATCAGGCGCTTGTTTTCATCGGCGGGATCTTCAGCCAGGATTTCGGAAATCAGATCGTCCGCCTCGGCCGGGCGGCCCTGGTCCCGGTAGAGGTTGGCCAGGTTGAGCCTGTGGCCGACGTTGTCGGGCTGCAGGTCTATGACCTTCTGTAAAACGGAAATGGCCTCCGGGCCCCTGCCGGCGGCCTGGAAATAGCGGGCCAGCATCAGGTGCAGCGCCGTTGAGTCGGGGTTGGCGGCAATACCGTCCTGATATGCCTGCAGCGCCTTTTGGCCGTCCTTATTCTGGCTGTGGGCGGCTGCCAGGATCAGATAAACTTCGGGCCGGGTGATGTCCAGGGCCAGCAGGCCCTCGAGCAGCTTGATCGCCCCGGCAGCATCGTTTTGGGCCATCAGCAGCGAGCCCTTTAAAAGCAATGCGTCCGAATTGTCCGGCTCCTCGGCCAGAACGATTTCAACCTTTTCCATGGCCGGGTCAACAGCCCTTGACAGAAACAGCAGTTTGCCCATCTGCAGCTGGGCATCCATAAGATCCGGATCGAGTTCAACCGCTTTGTTGAAGCTGGCAAAGGCATTTTTCAGGTTGCCGGTTTGCTGCTCCACCAGCCCCAGCATGTAGTAGCCGTCGGCAAACTTGGGGTCGATCTGCAGGGCGTTCTTAAACTCCAGCCGGGCCTTGACAAAGTCGCCTTCCTCATAAAGCGCCTGACCCTTGCTGAAAAACTTCATCTTTTTCTCTTCCGGGCTCCCGCAGCCGCTGATCAAAGCGGCCGCGAGCAGTGCAATGAGAATCAATACCAAACTTTTAAACAAAGTCTGCATCTTAATACCCCTTATATAGAATATTTGACCTAATGAATTATATTAGCCACAGACCCACACAGACCTACACAGACAAGTTCTTTTCCCTGGACGACATTGTCCAGGGAAAAACTGTATGCCCTGTGGGCAAACAGTTTTTTTACTCTTTAAGTTATTTAGAAACTAGAGTGTACGCAATGCCCATAGGATTATTAAAAATTGGAAGTATAGTTAATCGCGAAGCGATTGGCAGTATTTCCCCTGCGAGAGTCCCCAGGGGAAATGTTAGTGTGAGTCTGTGTGGGTCTGTGGCTAATTAATTCTCTGTGCGCTCTGTGTTTAGTTGAGTCCATTCCCCTTCGGCGCAGGAATTATCGACAGCGCAGTATTCCGGCACCAGGTCCTTGAACTTCTTCTTCAGTCCTTCGACATCCCGCCTCACCACCAGTTCCCGGATGACCTCGACCTGCCGCTTCATATCGTCGATCTCCTGGGCCCGACTCTTGGCCACCCGGATCTGCTCGTGGCGGGTCGGTATCTGTTTTTCGCCGTCGTGGAACAGCTCCTCGTACATTTTTTCGCCCGGGCGCAGGCCGACAAACTCGATTTCGATGTCCGTGTGGGGCCGCTTGCCCGACAGCGTGATCAGTTTTTCGGCCAGGTGCAGGATTTTGACCGGCTGCCCCATCTCCAGCACGAATATTTCACCGCCCTCCCCCATGGTGCCGGCCTGCAGGACCAGCTGGACCGCCTCGGGGATGGTCATAAAAAAGCGCTCGATTTCCGGATGGGTGACCGTCACCGGCCCGCCTTCGGCGATCTGGGATTTAAAAAGCGGCGACACGCTGCCGATGCTGCCCAGAACGTTGCCGAAGCGCACGGTCATAAAGCGGGTATGATTGGCGGTGTTGTAGCTTTGCACCAGCATTTCGGCGATGCGCTTGGTCACGCCCATCACGTTGGTGGGATTGACCGCCTTG
This sequence comes from Deltaproteobacteria bacterium, assembly GCA_019312835.1. Classification (GTDB taxonomy): domain Bacteria; phylum Desulfobacterota; class Desulfobacteria; order Desulfobacterales; family JAFDCJ01; genus JAFDCJ01. Next base: position 1,070 of record JAFDCJ010000141.1, on the reverse strand, counting down.
TCTGTGGAAACCATCACAAAACGCTCGACCCTGGCGTCGAGGGCGGCCCGCACCAGGTTGTGGGTGCCCATGATATTGTTGTAGGCGCTTTCGATGGGCGCAAGCTCCATCATCGGCACGTGCTTGTAAGCTGCGGCATGAAAAACCGTGTCGATTTTCAGGCGCGTCAGCAGCGCGGAAAGCCCGGGATAATCGTTGATGGTCGACAGCGAGACCTCGATGGGCACGTTCGGGAAGGTCTTGCGCAGCTCGATGTCCAGATCGTACAGATTGCTCTCGGAGCGGTCCAGCACCACCAGCAGGCCCGGATCGAATCCGGCCACCTGCCGGCACAGCTCGGAGCCGATGGATCCGCCCCCGCCGGTGACCAGAATGTTTTTGCCCTCCAGATGATTGCGGATGCGCTCCATCTCGATCCGGATGGGCGGGCGCTCGAGCAAATCCTCGATTTCCACGTCCCGGATATCGCTGATGGTCACCTTTTCGGTCAGAATGTCTTCGACATCGGGCAGGGTCTTGAAAGGCACCTGCAGGGGCTTGAGCTCCTCTACCAGCTGGTCCATCTGCTTTTTGCCCGCATCGGGCCAGCAGACAATCACGGCCACCAGGTTCCGCAGGCGGTTCCGGCGCTGGATTGTTTGATCAGGAGACCAGACCGGCACGTCGCTGATGCGGGTCGACCCCATGCGGGTGTCCTTACCCGGATCCACGATGACCACCGGGTTAAAATGAGAATAGGGATCGGTGATCAGGTTTTTGATCACCGGGTAAACCTCTGCGACCGGCCCCACGATCAGGACATTTTCCGCCTGGATGCCCTTGATCGATGGCATGACGTTTTCGCGAAAATTGCGCACCACAAAGCGGATGCCGCCGCACAGCATCACGCACAGAATCCAGTCCAGCAGGTACAGAATGTTCGGAAGGCGCAGCGGGTCCCAGACGAACCCCAGAACTAGAAAGAAGCAGGAGCTGATGATCGCCGCCCGAACCAGGATTACCAGGTCCTCGAAGCTGACATAGCGCCACAGCCCCTGGTAGAGGTCGTGGTGCCAGAACACCGCCAGGCG
>JAFDCJ010000140.1 GCA_019312835.1 Deltaproteobacteria bacterium | reverse complement strand
TTTGGTCAATGCCTTCAGATCACCGATCCAGAAGCCGGGATCGAACTCGGCCACGATCAGGGTGTCACCCAGGTCGACCGAGGTGGTCGGCGCCGGGGCCGAGCCGGTGAACACAGCGCTTTTGACACTGGCGGCAATGGATTTCAGGGAATCGATCAGCTCCTGCTTGTTGTAGGCAAAAAACGGCTGGGGCACGCCGTCGATTTCCCGGTGCAGGGCATACAGGTGATCTTCCGGATCCGCTGCGCCCTTCTCATTGGCCGCCTTGGCCATGGCGTATATCATGCCGGCATCTTCTTCGGGCAGGTCAAAACCCACTGCAATGGGCGTCACCCCGCTGTCGGCCAGATCGACCGTGGCCTTGTAGGTGGCGGCATCCACATCGCCGAGGTCATAGCCCGGGTTGAGGGTGTGCCAGTCATCAGTCGGGTTCCCTCCCCTGCCGTCGGTGATGTCGATCAGGAACTTGGGCTGACAATAAATGGGCTCATGGACATCACCGGTTTCGGCACCCGCCCCCTGACCGTCACGATAGACCTCGTCTCCGCTGATGCTAAGCAACACATTGCCGCTGATGTCCAGGATCTCACCGCCGGCGTTGCGCGTGTAAAGCCATTCTTTTTTCTCGCCGGCAAAATATTTCCTGGCCGCGACAATCGATTCCAGAAAGGGCGTGCCGCCGATGTGGGTCTGCTCGAAAATGGCCCGCTGCAGATCGACCTGGTGCTCATCGGTGTTGGGCTTGGTGCCGGCCAGGATCAGGGTGTAATCCCTGTCATATTCGGAGGTAGAACCGTCGGCCCCATAGCGCCACTCCTTTTTCTCGCACCAGGAACCGAAGCCCCAGGCAATGGAGCGGTCCTTGACCAGCTCGGCGATGACGTCCCGGCCCACATTGACCCGTTTTTCCTGGGTGATCCCCTCCCATACATCGGGACTCCAGGATACGTTGACCTGGGTTTTCACCCGGTTGCTGATGTTGTTTTGAGCGGCGGCAAAGGTCGGCGCATTGTCATAGTCCTGCCCCCATATCGTCAACGATGTGGTCGTGGTCTTCGAAGCTGCGGTCATAAATGTCAGCCAGGCGTTGACAATATTGGCATCCCTGGGGATGGTGACGTTGCGGAAGCGAATACCGGTGTGGGAGTAAACGGAATTATCCATCATGAACAGGGTGTTCTGACCCAGCAACACCGCGCCGTCGGAAGCTCTTTCGTTGGCATCGTCGCTGGACTGGTCAACGCGAAAACTCTTCACATAAGGAAGCCCAGCGTCTTTATATTCAACATGCAGTGAAGGCGACGACCCGGTTGAATTGTCATAGGACTGGGCTTCGCGGTCGCCGGTTCCCTGGATGATGAACACCATGGCGTTGCCGGCTTGCCAGCCGGGACGTTTGACGATCTCCTGGACAATGCTGTTCACGTTGGGCGTCCGGGGCGGTTCGCCCTCGGTTACATCGGTATCGCTGGACATGGAACTGGACACATCCAGCAGGATCAAAATCGCCGGCGTGACCATGTTATCCACGTACACCGGCACATGGCCGCAGGTCCCCGAGATCATCTGATCTTCATCGGGCAGGGTAAACACCGTCAGGCTGACCATGATCTCCTGGGGGCTGTTGGGTGCCGCGCCGGTGGGATCGGTGAAGGTGATTTTGGCATCGTACACCCCGATGGGCAAAGATGTGGTGCTGAAGTTGACGATATAATTCTGAATTCCGCCGGCTGCCAGGGAACCGGTGGCCGATACCGGGTCGAGGGAAAACCAGCCGGATCCCACATTATATTCGACGCTCATCTGATAGTTTAGGGTGGCCGCACCGCTGTTGGTCAGCGTAAACGTCGCATGGTTGGCCGACTCCCCTTCGTAGCAGGAGTTGCCGATGGTTTCCCTGCTGAGCGTTATGTAGGGTGCGGTGTCGCAGGCGTCGCCGATATTGTCGCCGTCGGCATCCGCCTGGCCGGGGTTTTGAACATCGATACAGTTGTCAATCAAATCGTCGATGCCGTCGCCGTCGCTGTCAGGCAAACCCATATCACAGATATCACCCTGGCCGTTACCGTCGGAGTCGTCCTGTTCGGGGTTGAAATCCAACGGGCAGTTGTCGGCCGAGTCCAGGACGCCGTCGCCGTCGGTGTCCATATCGCCGGCGGTTTCGTTGCCGAATTCAATATACAGCTTGGGCTCTTTGCCGTTGTCCGCCGGATCGTCCCAGGCACCGTCATAGGAGAAAACCTCGCGGTCATTTTTTTCGGTCGGGCTGTCGACAATCAAGACCAGGCTGTTGCCGGCCGTCCAGCCGGACCGCCCCACGATCTCCTGGATGATGGCGCTGATGTCCGGTGACTGGTATTTTTGATCGACGACCCAGGTATCGGAGGTGGTCGTCCAATCAACGCTTTGCCCGGTCCGGGGCCGGCCGGTAATGTTGTCGATCGCATCGTCAAAGGCCGGCGGGTTGTCCGCCGCCTGCCCCGTAATCACAAACTCAGACACGCCGCCGTCCGCGTCGTAAGCCGTAAATTCCAGATAGGCGTTGGTGATGATGGTTCCCTTGGGAATATTGATATTCTGAAAACGCAAGCCGATGGGCTCGCTGGCGTCATCGGGAAGTCGCAGCATTTTGCGATACAGCCTTACATAGATTGCATCTTCTCCATTGTCGCAACCGACACAGGCCGCCTCGCGCGCATCGTCTAAAGCGCCCGAGATGACGATGCCGGTGGACTCGACACCCCCATCGCCACCGCCACCGCCGTCGCCAACACTTTCGGTGGTATACTCCACATGCAGCAGGGGCGCTTTCTCGGCCGATCCGTAATGGGATTCAGCCGTGCGCTCGCCGGATCCGGTAATCAGAAAAACCATGGCATTGCCCACCCAGCCGGGTCGGTTGACGATCTCCTGCACAATGGTTTTCAGGTCCGGGGTCTGCTGCTTGACGCCGGTTTCCCCGACGAGACCCCAGGCCGGCACGTTGTTCCAGGCCACCGAGGCACTGGTCTTGGTGCGGGTGGCCATCTGCCCGGCAACATCGGTAAAACGCGCTGCGTTGTCATGGTCTTCACCCCATATACTGAGGTTAGTGGTTCCGCTGTCGGTCTCATCGGTGGTAAAGTCGATAAACGCGTTGGTGATAATGGCCCCCTGGGGAATCGAGACGCTCTGGAAGCGTATCCCGACGATCTGGGGATTGCCGCTTTCCTCCCCCAGCTCCAGGTCCGAGCTGTGCCAGTCGGTGGCACCCGTACTGACCCGTTCCTCATGGGTGTCATCAGCATGGTTAACGCGGATGTCCAGCGTACCGGTGGCTGCCGTCACCCGGGCAGGTGCTGCCAGCAACAGACCGACAAACGCCAGCACGATCATCACAGATGCAAAATTTATTTTTTTATCCATTTTTCAATTCCCCGTTGGGTGGTGCCGTCAGCTGAAGCAAAAGTGAGTACACCACTAAATTGGATTCTATTCTTATGCGAGGATATAATGAGCAAATTATGTGCCAGGGCAGGTGATAAATTTTCAATTCGAAAAAAGAGTTTTATCTAGTTGAATTTAAACTATATTTATTGTCTTTTCCAGCGGGGCTGGCTGCTGGTCAGCGAACCAGGTGCGTCATCAAGTCGTCAAAACTATAAAAAAACTTAATAGCGCCTTAAATTTTTTTCCAGAAGTAAAAGGCCGTTTCATCGGGATGATTTATATGGCGCCAGGGGAAGTCAGGCCGGCAGATACGCATGGGCTTTTCAGCATTTTAGCGAGATAACCTATTGATCGGATTGCCGGAGCGGTTTATCTATCTAACTAAGAATATTGTTGGATGGTGTTTCAGGGATTCAGCCCCAGATTGCGAATTTTCACCTCTGATCTTAATTCCATCTGATGGGGAGCCACCATGACCGTGGAGCCGATGCTGGCCCGGAGTATGATTTCCACCGACCGGATGGCCTGGCGACTGGCAATTGTCGTGAGATTGCCAAACCCGTCGTCATCCAGGGTGACGCCATCCGCATCCTTGTATACAAATGTCAGGTCATTTATATCGCCGGCCGGTAGCAGAAACTGGTTGCCATTGCCGTCGGATGCATTCCGGACCAGTCCATTGCTGAGAGAATAGCTTATAACTTCACCGGCATCACCGGTATCCCCGTCGGATGGATCAAGGGTGGTGCCACCGGTGACATCCATGGCAAAGGTGATGGTGTCTTCTCCAGCCGCGGTAATCGGTGGATCGGCAAGGCCCCCATTGGGTCCGTAGCCGGCCATGCGGATTTCCCGTTCCATCAAGTACAGGGCGGCGCGCATATTTTGCTGCATTTCGACCAGCTCCTGCTGGGTAGTGTGCGATTTAAGCTGGGCAGTGTACGTCTTGTACATGAGGGTCAGCACGATGGAAGAAATCGCCAGCACCACCATCAGCTCCACCATGGTAAAACCGGACCTATTTTGCTTCACAACCATTTTTATATCCTTTTAGGGGTAACGGCGCTTTTAGTTGTAAGACCCACAGCACAACTTGACCAAGCGTGTATGTATTTCCTGGGTCGTGATAGTTGGATCTTCAGGATCCAGGGCCTGGGATGTCACGCTAAACGTAACATCCTTACACCCCATTGCACCGCTGCTGCCGACGGCCTTGGTAGACGTCGTTTCATCATTCGGTATAATGTAATTATAGCTAATGCCATTCAATGTTCCACCTGCTTCAAATTCTTCTCCATAATTGGGGAAGTTCAGACCAAAACCCTGCAGATTCATAGCGGCAGCCCGCCAACCACTGTCGGCGACATAGAAATCCCGCTTGTAAACCTGGCTGTTACGGGTAACATTGAGCTCCATGCGGGTATTGTTGGTTGCGGTTATGCCGATGATGGTTAAAAACACCAGCAGCAGTAAGGCCACCACCATGATCGATCCTCTGTCGTTATTGAGCACGTTAGATTCCGGATACATTGAATTTTCCCCCATATTGCCGCTTTGCGCATACCTGAGCGGGATGGATTTGATCCCTATAAAATTGCATCGGCCGCAATAAACGTGTATTGAACCGTCTGCCATTGACCGAGTTTTTGCCATCTTACGATGACATCAATTTCTTTGGAATTCGGCTCCGGGCCGTTGGCCACAAACCACCGCACCTGATAGGCGCGATCAGGTCCGGCTTCATCGGGATCATCGTCAAACCAGTCATTATTACTGGGGCCGGGATGAGCCCCCATCGCTAACGGATCGTTTTCGACATAATCGGGCCGGATTAAGGAACAACTGGATGATTCATAGGGGCAGCGCATCAGCTGTTCCACGATGTCGGCGGCCAGAACGCTGGCGGAGGTGCGCATGCGGGCGGACTTGTTGCCGTTGACCGCCGAAATCTGCATGGATCCAACCGCCAGAAAGCCGATTAAAAAAATAGCCATCGGCATCAGAACTTCAATAATGGTAAAGCCCCGGTTGCCGGACAACCTATTTGCGTTTATTGAAGAAATTTTTTTATTCATTAAGGAGTGGCCTCATATTGAGAAATTTGGACATTGCCTACCAGTGAAACACTGATTTCTCTTCCATTGGTCTTGCCGTCGCTGAGATACAGGCTGCCGGCACCCAGGGAGCCGTCCAGTTTTTTGGGAAGGCCGTCCGGTGCAAAGGCAACGACCGGACGCCCCGATTCAGTTGAGAACGTCATGCCGTTGACCTGAACGCCGGGATAGTCGACCGTCCGGTAGCCGGTGATAAAGTCGTCAACCCCGTTATCATAAATATGATTGCGCGGCTCGCTTCTATCGACAAAAATATGGAAGCCATAGTCAACGCCGCCCTGGTTAATTGTGCTGAAACTAAAGACACAGAAGCGGTTGTTTCTGGCAGCCTCCATCTTGGCTTTTTGTAGACCGCCATAAACATCCCGGGCGGCCTTACCCAGTTGCGCCTTGGAACGATAGCTCAACAGGCTCGGCAGCCCGATACTGAGGATGATGGCAATCATGCCGATTACCAGTAAAAGTTCTATCAGTGAGAATCCTGAGTTTTTACGCATGTTGGGCCTCCGGCCTAACGAATCGAGCAAGTTTTATGCCAGGCCACTGAATTGTGCGGGTGTTGATCCAATTTTTATTGCCATTCATACCAATACTTCCTTATACACCTGATATTACGTAAAATTCTTCACTCGCCCGCATGGCTTCCCATGCCGAAAAAATCGGAATTAAAGGCGGCCATCGGCGTGCGTGCCGGGATGGAATTCACTAAACTGTTAAAAGTTTTTATACGGCCGCAAATAGTTTTATACCCGACGCAATATTTCAACCGGCACCCCGCTATCCAAACGCCGGTTGTCATAACAGGCCTAAATCTATTATCGGCTAAAAATTAAGATACTTTATGAGGATTTATAAAATTTTCTTGGATTGCAGAAAGGTATACGGGGAGCAGAAATTCAGCAGAACAAATCGAATCCAAAACATGCGGGGAGACGGCAGTGCAAATGATTTGATCAGGAGCCGGCAAGACCAGATCGGCGCCCGTCTTCGCTTAAGCTTCGCAGCGCCAGGCAGCGGCCGACCCCGCGCCTCCTGAGTCTTCTATGGTTTGAAGGGCGGGCCACTGTACCCGCCAAAAAGGGTCATGGGATTTTTATGGCCATGACCCTGATTACCTGCCAATTTAGTACCTGTGGCTTCGACTCGCAACTTGCAGCTTAACGCCGGATGGTGTCGAGCATTCCCCCTTTTCTTAAGGGGGGGTCGGGGGGGATTTTACGCATGGATCAAACGAACCA
>JAFDCJ010000139.1 GCA_019312835.1 Deltaproteobacteria bacterium | reverse complement strand
CATTCCTTCACCCCCAAAAATGTGTTGCACTTATGATTTGAATTCACAAGGCTTATTGGCAGGTTGTTTTATGGTAAATTAAACTGGTTGATAGACCGTTAGATTTTGGTCGAGGGCAAGGCGCAATTCGATTCAAAAGCGGAGCGTACACGTCAGTACGTGAGCATTTTGAATCGGATTGCAACGCCGCCCTCGGCCAAAAGATGACGGTTTATCAACCAGTTTTGTGCCAGCCTGCGATGAGATGTAGGTGCAGATGAAAAATAACCTGCCCGCCCCCTCTTTCGACATTGATAAAAATCCGATAGCCGGATTTTTCAACTCCCTGCGCCACTGCCATTTCTTTGGCGACCATGATCATTTCCGACAATATGGGCTGATCGGCATCGGTCAGATCGTTGACACTGCGGATGTGTTTCTTGGGAACGATTAGCAGATGAATCGGAGCGGCGGGATGAATATCTCTGAACACCACCAACGTGTCGTTTTCGTAGAGCATCTCGGTATCGGTTTGACCCTGCGATATTTTGCAGAACAGGCAGTCGCTTTGCATCGTGAACGATTCCTCCGTCTGGTATCTGATATTTTTCGAATTGATTTAATAATTGCCGACGGTAAAGAATTTTATACTATTCATTATGTTAGACCGATGTCAAGGCGGTAATACAATCGGATAATTCAAATGACAACTAACTGATAACGATAAAGGTATAAAGAGGCTAAACCGGAAAAACCGGCGCTGAAGAATCAAGCACCCATTTCCCTCTCAGGGTAGGCGCTTTTAGGCCCTCCTCGAGTTCCCTCAGATAACGGGTACGGGATATTTCTCTGGCACCGAAGCGGATCAGGTGGTCGGTGCTGATCTGGCAATCAATCAGGGTGAAATTTAAAGACTGCAGGTATTGGACCAGGGCCACGAGTGCGACCTTGGAGGCATTGGAAACGAGGGTAAACATGGATTCGCCGAAAAAACAGCGGCCCAGGGAGACACCGTAAAGTCCGCCGGCCAGACGGTTGTCGGCCCAGGCTTCGACCGAGTGTGCAAAGCCGGAGGCGTGCAATCGGCAGTAGGCTTCCACCATCTCAGCCACAATCCAGGTGCCCCTTTGCTTCTCGCGCGGTACCCGGGCGCATTCGTTGATGACCCGGTCAAAAGCCCTGTCAATCGTAAGTGTAAATGCACCCTTTTTAATGACTTTATTAAGCGACCGGGTAATTTTCAGCTCGTCCGGATAGAGAACAAGGCGGGGATCCGGCGACCACCACAGAATCGGCTCGCCGTCCGAGTACCAGGGGAATATGCCCAGGCTATAAGCCAGCAGCAAACGGGAGCACGACAGATCACCGCCGACGGCCAGCAGGCCTTCTTTGGATGCAAGGTGCGGGGATGGGAATGCGAGATCCTCAGATAGCTGATAAACAGGCATGGGGAAATCAGTTGATTGGTTGAATAGTTGGCGGAACGAATCTTCTGCAACACTCGATACTATTTAACGAATCGACTAATTTTCTAATCAACGCATATGATAAATGCGTTGATCATACTCTAAACGGTCTCGGCCACGGGCTTTTTCAACGCCTTGCTGGTCTTTTGATCGTAATCGAAAACCAGCTCATCGTCCTTCAGATTAATGTGCACCCCGCCGCCTTTTTGCATGGTTCCGAATAGGATCTGATCCGAGAGGGCATCCTTGATCTCGGTCTGAATGACCCGGGCCAGCGGCCGGGCGCCATATTTGGGATCGTGCCCCTTTTTCGCCAGGTAGGTACGCACCGAATCGGATATGGTCAAAACGACCCGCTTGGCAGCCAGTTGTTCGTTCAATTCCCCCATGAACTTGTCGACCACCTTTTCCATGATCTCAAGGTCAAGGGCATTGAAGTTGATAACCTCATCCAGGCGGTTGCGGAATTCAGGGCTGAACATTTTTTCAATGGCGGCTTTGCCCTTGGAGGCCGTATCCTTGTTTACATCCCCGAAACCGATGGTCTGCTGACTCATCTCCCGGGTGCCGGCGTTGGAGGTCATCATAATTATGACGTTTCTAAAATCCGCCTTTTTGCCGTTGTTGTCCGTAAGGGTGGCATGGTCCATGACCTGCAGCAGGATGTTAAACAGGTCGGGATGGGCTTTTTCGATCTCATCCAGCAACAAAACGGAATGCGGATGCTTGCGGATACCGTCGGTCAGCAACCCGCCCTGATCAAAACCGATGTAGCCGGGTGGGGCGCCGATCAAGCGGGCCACCGCATGTTTTTCCATGTATTCACTCATATCGAAGCGAATGAATTCAACCCCCAGAATCCGGGCCACCTGTCGGGTAACCTCGGTTTTTCCGACCCCGGTGGGTCCGGTGAATAAAAAGCAGCCCACCGGGCGTCCGGGCGTACTCAATCCGGCCCGGGAGCGTTTGATGGAGGTAACCAGGGCCTGGATGGCATCATCCTGGCCGAAGACGACGCTCTTGAGCCCGTCTTGCAGGCTTTCCAGCTTGACACGGTCCGAGGTTGAGACGCTCTGGGTGGGGATGCGCGCCATTTTGGCAATAATTTTTTCGATGTCCGCCGGATTGATTTTCCTGCGCGCCGAGCCGCCCGACAGCCGGATGAAAGCACCGGCTTCGTCGATGACGTCGATGGCTTTGTCCGGCAAATAGCGGTCATTTAAAAACTTGGCCGACAGCTCGGCCGCCGCCTTGAGGGAGGGATCAGTATAGACAATGCCGTGGTGCTCCTCGTAGCGCGATCGCAGCCCTTTTAATATTTTGACCGTTTCGTTGATGGGCGGTTCGAAAATCTCCACCTTTTCAAACCGGCGCGACAATGCCCGGTCTTTTTCGAAATGGTTTTTGTATTCTTCATAGGTGGAGGAGCCGATGCAGCGGATCTCACCGCTGGTCAGAACGGGCTTTAAGATGTTGGAAGCGTCCATGGACCCGCTGCTGGTCGCGCCGGCGCCCACAATGGTGTGGATCTCATCGATGAACAAAATCGCCTTGGGTCTTTTTTTCAGCTCGGTGATAACCCCTTTCAAGCGCTGTTCAAAGTCGCCGCGAAATTTGGTGCCGGCCAGCATGCCGCCAAGATCAAGGGCATAGATTTCAACATCCTTGAGCAGGTCCGGAACGTCGCCTCTCTGGATTTGCTGGGCCAGACCTTCAGCCATGGCGGTTTTACCGACTCCCGGATCACCGACATAAACCGGGTTGTTCTTGCGCCGGCGGCACAGGACCTGCATGGTGCGTTCCATTTCGGTTTTGCGTCCGATGAGCGGATCCAGCTTGCCCTCCGCAGCCAGATGGATCAAATCGGTGGTGTAAAGCTCCAGGGGATTGGCCTTTTTCTTCCGTCTTTCCTTGGCCGGCTGGGTCAGCTCGGCCGGTTCTTCGTCTTCAGGGGCTCTGGAGATATTATGGGAAATGAAATTGAGCACATCCAGACGGGAAATACCCTCGGCACTGAGAAAATACTCCGCATGGGAATCTTTTTCCAGAAAAATGGAAGCCAATATGTCACTGACGGTCACCTCCGCCTTTTCAGCCGAGCGGGCATGATTGACTGCCCGCTGGATGACACGCTGGAAGCCGATGGTTTGCTGAAGCACATATTCGTTGCCGTCGGGGATCTGCTCGATCTTTTCCTCAAAGAAGTCCTCAAGCGCGGCGATCAGATTTTCAACATTGCCGCCACAGTTTTCGATGATGTCAATCCCGGTGGGATCGTATAAGATGGCAAAGAGAATATGCTCGATGCTGACATATTCATGGCGCCGTTTTTTGGCTTCTCTGACCGCAAATCCTAACGTTGCGCTGAGTTCTTTGCTAATCATTTTCTACTCTCTTTCCATGATGCATTTTAATGGAAAACCGTTTTCACGGGCTAGGTTCTGAACAGTGTCCACCTTGGTTTCGGCGATCTCGAAAGGATAGACACCGCAAACCCCGACACCCCTTCGGTGCACATTGAGCATAATTTGGGTGGCCTCCTCCGATGACTTCTGAAATACGTAAACCAGAACCTCAACCACGAACTCCATCGTGGTATAATCATCGTTGAGAAGCATCACCTTGTACAGCGGTGGTTCGTCGACCTCCTGGTCGGTCTCGGAACTGACACTTTCCTCTACGTTCGGATCATACTGGCCCATTGAATGTTACCCAATGATACCACGGGACCCTTGCAAGCGTATAGTTAACAGGGGCCCGCAAAGATAAGGTTATCAGAAGCCAAGGCTTTTGTGAACAACCTCATCGGTTGTATGAATAATTTATTATAAGCACTTGGTTTGTCGCTTGTAAAGGGGACAGTTTGAAATTTTATCACTGCCCCGGAACTATCGGCCGCAGCACTTTTTATATTTTTTCCCGCTGCCGCAGGGACAGGGGGCATTACGCCCGATTTTTTTGGCGGATCGCTTTTGGGGCTTCTTTTTTTCGGGCTCGCCTCCGCCGGAAAAGACCATGGGCTGCTCCCTGGGCTGCCGGTACTCGTCTATTTTTTGCGGTTCGGCAATCTGAATTCGATACAGGATTCCCAGGGTTTCTTCTTTGACCCGTTCGATCATGTCCTGAAACAATTCATAGCCTTCTTTTTTATAGACGATCAGCGGATTTTGCTGGGCATAGCCCCGCAGCCCGATGCCTTCTTTTAAATGGTCCATGGACAGCAGATGATCCTTCCACAGACTGTCAACGGTCTGGAGCATGACGACCCGCTCCAGTTGTCTGAATTCGTCAAATCCAATGGCGGTTTCGCGTTCTTCATAGCGCTCGGCGGCCGCTTCATAAATCATTTCAGCCAGCCCGTCACGATTGAGGCCGTCTAAGGTTTGCTCATCAAAGGATTCCAGACGAAAATTAAACTGTTTGTAAACCGATTCCTGAATTTCTCCAAGATCCCAGTCCTCGGCATGGGTGCTATCGCCGGCATGCATATCGGCCATCTGCTCGGCTTTGTCGCGGATCATCTCCATCACCGAGTCTCTCAAATCTTTGCCCTCCAGCGCCTCTCTGCGCTGACGGTAGATGACCTCCCGCTGCTGGTTCATGACATCATCGTATTCAAGGAGCTGCTTGCGAATCTCGAAGTTGTGCCCTTCCACTTTGGCCTGAGCGTTTTCAATGGCGCGGCTGATCATATTGTGCTCGATGGGCTCCCCCTCCTGCATTCCGAGCTTTTCCATTATGCCCGTGATGCGTTCCCCGCCGAATATCCGCAGCAGGTCATCTTCCAGGGCCAGGTAAAAGCGTGAGGATCCCGGATCGCCCTGTCGTCCGGATCGACCGCGCAACTGGTTGTCGATCCGCCGGCTCTCGTGGCGTT
>JAFDCJ010000138.1 GCA_019312835.1 Deltaproteobacteria bacterium | reverse complement strand
TTCCATCTTCCGTTTCGGCCACAAGTGAGGTGGGCAGATAATCTCTGGAGATAAAGAGTTTTTCAAACCTCATCTCATAGTACTCCGGGCGTGAAACCTGAAGCACTTTCCTGTCAATTCCAACCACCGCGTCAAAATCGTCAGCCTTCATGAGGCGGATGTTGATGGCGCCGGTGTTCATGGGGCCTCCTTTCTTCTGAATGCGCCCAATTAATGACAAAAGAGCAACATTTACTCATGTTTGCCCATTGAAAATCCCGAAGCTCCTCCAAACCAGGGAGGGGGAGTCGGTCTTCAGATTATGTCAGCTCATATTTTCACAACACTATACCGTTTATTTGCCGCCGACGGTGGCCCGGATGACTTTATAGCCCTCCTTTTCCATTGCCGCAGCAACCTTTTCCTGGAGCTCTTTTCCGGGGGTTAAGGCATTCATGTAGCCACCGCGACCGCCACCGGTAACCTTGGCCCCCAGGGCGCCCAATTCAAGGGCTTTATCACACAGATAGATCAGGGTTTCATGGGATAGATCCATGTCAATCAGGATTTTATGATTTTCCGTCATCAGACGGCCCACGGTCGAAAGATCATAATCTTCAAGGGCCTTTTTCATCTCAAAAGCCTGATCCGTAATTTTTTGCAGCCGCTTTTCGAACAACGCCGGATCTTTTTCGCGCTGGGCATCGACAAACGCATCCAGCTTGGATGTGTCGGCTGTGATGCCGCTGTTTCCCAGCACCACCTCGATAGGTTGTTTTAAATTGATGCGCTCCCAGGTTTTCTCTCCGTTTTTAATGTGATAGAGAATCAGGCCGCCATAGGTCGAGGCCGTGTTGTCAACGCCGCTGGGGGTGCCGTGGTAGGCAAATTCGCCTTCCCAGCCGAAATGGTTGATCTCGTCTATGGACAGCCCCAGATCGAATTCATCGTTCAGGGCCCGGGCCAACGAGACGCAATGGGCGGCGCTGGCGCCCACACCGCTACCGGCCAGCAAAGAACCGCCATAGGTGATTTTCAAAGGGTGTTTCTTGACATCTATTTTCATAACGTCCAACATGTGGTTGATGGAATCGACCTGCTGGTGTTTTTTCTTGTCTTTATAACCCGGCACCTCGGTGCGATTGTCTTCCAGCACCCATCCCTCGCCTTCTTTCAAACGTTCAACCTCACACACGGTTTCAAAGGGGATGGACGAGACAATTGCCGGGACTTCCTCTAGAACAAATTGATCGCCGATTAGAATGGATTTGCCAAATGCGGTTCCGACTCCCATGGGGTTCTCCTTAATTTTATGGTTTGTAACCTAGTTATTTGTAAAATTGGGCTGTGTAATAACCTACAATGAAAGTCATGCTATCCGGAGAAAAGATCGCTTCGCAGTTTCACTGCTTTCGCTAAAGGATCGCTGCGCTTGAGGAGCGCTTCGCTTTAGGTTGGAGGCAAAAAAGGATCGGGTCTTTTAACAATCTGACTCACCGGCCTCAAACCTCTAACCTTCAGCCTCCAACCGCTGAAGGCGGTTGCCTCTAACCTTCAGCCTTCAACAACTTCTCCATTTCTTCTATCAACTGCTCCTCCTTGCCGATGGCCACGGTGGTGGCGGCTGTCAGTGTGTGACAGGCGTCGGAGAATCCACCCAGTTTGTTGGTGGCTTCGGGCAGCAAGACATCCAGCCCCATTGTTTTGCCGGCGCGGATGTCGGCTTCCATTTTGGCCGACACCCGCATGGATATCTTGACGTCCTTCATCCCGATCGGACCAAAACCCGGGATTTCATCGGGAATGATTTGAAAACCGGCAACGTATTTAGTGGAATCGACATGCTCGGAATTTTTAATGGCGTCACAAAAAACCCCGATCATTTTAACTCCCATGGGTTGGAAGCGATTTTCAACCTTAAACCACTGAATGTGATCGGTCTTTTTCAGGGCGCCTGATTGGATTCGTTGAAGTTCTTCTTCAAATGCCTTTGCCTGCACGGACTTGAGATCTGCGAGCATGCGGTCTGAATCCGCGGTGGTGCCTTCGAGGCAGACCCTAACACCCATGTCCGGTCCGTCCTGATAATAGCCCGCGGCGCCCAGGGTGTCCAGGTAGGCCCCGAACTCATCGCAGGGCACCTGTCCCCGATCCGTGTTCAGGTAATAGCGCTCGCCGACAGCCTGCCCTTTGATTTCCATTTTGCCCTGCTTGACCGCTTCCAGGGTGACATCCCGGTTTTCACTGACCAGGCAGCCGTCCACAAAAAATTCGTCGCCCACCGCCCCGATGGCAGCGATGTAGGCCAGATCAATATTGTCTGGATCTAAAGTGTGAGCAAACAGATAGCAGGTGGTGGAGCCCGAAATGTCCCGGTCGCCTTTGAGTCCATAGAGGCAGGGATCCAGATTGTGCACTTTCGGATCGGTGGACGCTTCAGCCACATGGTGATCCAGGATCAGGGTCAGATTGCGCCCCCGGTTCAGATCGGAGAGGATCGGAGCGATCCGGCCGGCAAAATCGGCAAAGACAATGATGCCGCCTTCCTGTTCATAAACCTTTTGCAGCAGGGCAGGGTAGGGTTTTTCCAGGCAAAAGCGCCTGATCGCAAACCCGGCCCGTTCGAATGCGCGGGTCAGGATGGCACCCGAGCTGAGTCCATCGGAATCATTGTGATGAAATATCTGTACTTCTTTTTTGGGCCATTGCTTGACTTCACGGATGGCTTTTTTTATAGCGCTGATTAATTGTTCCCGCAATTCAGCCTCCTCGATTTTGCTCTTTTTAATTATGCGTTTTTAGTGTTTACCGTAACTCTCAATTTTTTATATCATAAAAATT
>JAFDCJ010000137.1 GCA_019312835.1 Deltaproteobacteria bacterium | reverse complement strand
TCATGGGTTGGGCTTCGGCCGCTGAGGCATACAAACAGATCTGGAGTAACGCTGCAAGGGCGACAATCAACAACACCCCCGTCGGTTGTCTGGTCTGAAGGAGAAATTTCCCCGTGTTTTCAACGGAACCGGAATACAAGCTTGATGCCTCCGTTGTAGTAGTCGAAATAATCTCTCTCGCCGGTGAGATAAAGGCTGTCGCCGTCGAGCAGAACATCATCGGCCAATCGAAACTGGGAATGGATGGTTTCCTCCCCTTGCTGGGTGATACCCCTGCCGACCTCGATGTCGAAGCGGTCCAAAATGTCGCCGGCGGTATCGTCTTCATCGCCGCCGAACCAGCGCGAAATCACATCACGCCCGATAAAGACGGCGACATTCAGACTCTGTTTGGCTTCGCTTGAACGAACACCGTTTCTTTTGGGCGGCTGTCCGGTCAGCAGGAGCATCAGCAGCTCCTCATCGGGCAGGGGTGGTACCGATGACAGGGTAATCACCGGTTCATCGTAGGGGCCGTCTATCACGGCGGTGATGTCATAGCCCAGCATGGTCGAGGTTCCAATCAGATCCAGCCGGGGCCGATCCGGGTCGGTCTTTTCAAACCGCACCAGGCCGGTCTCCAGCTGGATGCGGCCGGCCGGCATGTAAAGCCGGGTGGATTCGACATATACTTTGCCGACCAGCAGCGGTGTTGCCCCGGTGCCTGACAGCATCAGATCCGGCCGAACCGATCCCCGGACGAGGTTGTTGCGCACCACAAAGGGCTCCCGGGCGGTTATCCGGACGTCGAAAACCATGTCCCGCAGCGGTGGTTCGGTAATCGAGAAAAGCTGCAAACCATTGCCGCTATCCGAAGCACCGGCCGCAGAAATCCCCTCCAAGACGCCAAAATTCTTTGAAAAGCGCCCGTCGGTGACAGCAACCTCCCCGGCAAGCGTCAGCCGCGCCAGCGGTCCCTTGAGCGTCAGGTCGGTGTCGGCCCGCAGACGCAAATTTTCGTCGCGATACAGCAGCAGGTTTTGACCGCGCAGTTTTATATCGGCCTCATGCGCCGAGCCGGCCGCCAGCTGCCAGGATCCCGTCAATTCAAAAGGCGAGCCCCCCATTTCGCCGGCAAGGGAGCGCAGGTTTACGCTCTGCGGCGTTACGGTCGCTTCCAGATTCAATGCCCGCAACGGGGGCATATCAAAATCCGGTGTAAATTCACCATCGGCGAGTTTGATAACCGCATCCGCACGCGGCGCCTTTAAGGGCCCCTGCAGCCGGCCCCGTGCTTCGAGACTGCCGGCCAGCCGTCGCACACCGTCCGTCTGTCTGGCCAGCCAGCTCAGGTCCGATACCGTCAGTGATCCCTCCAGATCGACCTCGCCGGTCATCGGGTCCACATCCTTTCGAACCATATCCTCCAGGGTCGGCAGTCCATCCCATTGACCGTTGGCCTCTAGCTGCCCGGCAGAAGTTTGGGCCGCCAGCCTGTCCAGAGACAGACGGTTGCCGTTGATTCGGGCATCGCCATTGATCCTGTATGGCCCCGGGGGCAGTATCTGAAGCGCTTCGGGTGGTTTCAGATCCTCAGCGGACAAATGAATCTCACCGACCGGGTGTTTCCAGGTACCGGTCAGGTTGAGATCGCATTGAATGGACCCGCCGGTGTCGGCGGCCCAGGGAAGCACGAAATCCAGTACACGGACATCGCCGATCTGGATGCGGCCGGAAACCGCAACCGGACCTGCCGGGAAGATATCCGCCTGGAAAGGATCGAGGGGAAGGGTGCCGGTCACCTGAACCTCTTCCCCCTTTTGCCCCTGCCACGCAAATTCCCGAACACTGAAAACCTTGTCGCGGTATTCCAGGTTGAACCGGCCGGAAAAGGCCATGGGCACATTGGCACTGCCCAGGCTGGCGAGGGTGCCCTCCAGGGCGAAAGACGGGGCATCCGGTGGCCCGAAAATCCTTATCCCGGCGTCGAGACCCTGGAAGCGTAGGACATCGGCAGCCAGCAGATCCAGCCAGCCGTCGCTGCGAAAATCCGACAGCGTGATCTGCAAATCGGACGGCCCGGCCGGGTCGAAACGCCCTTCAGCTGACAACCTGCCGGCGGATCCGGCCAGAATGAGATTGTCGAAGATCACCCGGCCGTTGCCGTCAACCCGGCCGCGTGTCTCTTGGGTTAGGGCCAGCAGGACGCTGCTGCGGATCAGGGCCGCTTTTTTGAGATCGATGACAAATTCAGCATCGTTCTGGCCGCGTCTAATGTCCGCACCCAGTTCCAGGCGCTGGTCAGCCCTGGATACGCCGGCCGTGACCCGGAACATATCCTCGCCGGCCGCCAGATCGAAAGTGGCCTCACCCAGGGCCACGCCTGCAACCTCAAGCTGCCGGGTTTTCAGATTCAAGCTGCCCACCGGTCGCTCGAATGGTCCTGAAAGACGGGCACCGGCTTCCAACACGCCGCTAAGCTCCGGGAAATTTGGCGCCGCGGGCTGCAGCAGGGGAATCAGTTCCGTGAAATAGGGTCTCAGATCGGAAACCGCCAATTCGATATTAAGATCCTCGAGTATCCGCTGTTCAATATGGATTTTTCCGCGGGCGACGGCCCGGTCTTGGCCTCTTTCCAGTCTGGCGGATGTGATATCCAGGCCCCCGGCATCTGCCTGGGCCTGGATCGATAAATTGCCCAGGGGCCAGTGTCGAAAGGTCAGAGAACGGCCGACGATATCCGCCGACCCCAGGGGCGCGTTCAGGGTACCGGAGACCGTTACCTGCCCCTGGAGGCTGCCGCCCAGGGCCGGCAGGACAAAAACCTTCTCCAGGACATCGAGGTTCGGGAGGTTGATTTGCAGATCGGCTGCCAGGGGGGATTCATCGAGCATACGTTTGCCGGTGGGCAGCGCAATCCGGCATTCTTTCAATTGGATGTGGCCGTTGTCGACGTCCAGACGTCCGACGGGAATCGTTATATCTCCGGCAGCCATCCGACCGCTTAGAACAAGCCGGTGGGAGGGTATCGAGGCATCGGGTTGCAGCGGCTGGATGCCGGCCAGCTTCAACAGCGACGGGATATCGGTACCTTCAAGGTGCCAGTCCGCCGCAAGCGAGCGCAATATCAGAGCCGGATCGCCCCCGAAAGCGGCACTGGCCGGCAGGGATGCGCTGCCGATCTTCAGACGGTTGGCGCCGTCTGCCAGCAACAAATCGTCGATTTTAAGATTCTTGCCGTCGGCCGTGACTCGAAAGGCCAGATGGTCGGCGGCGGCGGTTTTGACCGCACCGCCGGAAACCTGGATGGTGGCGCCACCCTGCAGGGTTTCCGGCCTCTCAAAAGGCAGCCGCAACCGCCCTTCCAGCGACAGATGGCCGGCAACGGCCATCGCCGGAGAAGCCATCAGCCCGGATACCCGGCTCACATCAATGGCAGCACCGGTAAACTCCGTCTGAAGATGAGCTGCCGTCATCAATCCGCTGATGTCCAGGTGGCCGCCGGCCGGTGCCAATGACAAGTTAAAGGAAATTTGATCCGGCAGCCGGTCAAGTCCGATGGTTGCTGATTTTACCAGAACCTGGTTGTCGAGCGCCAGTTTGTCGATTCTCAGGCTTTCCCGGGTATAAAGCAGTTCGGCCTGCAATCCGGCGGAGACCGGCCTCATGGCCGGATGGTTCAGGGACCAGCGGGATGCACGCAGCTGTAGCCTGGTGCCCGCCGGCCGGGTTGCATCTGCTGACAGCGAAAAATCATTTAAACGGGTCTCATAAGCGGGTCCTTTGACCTCCAGGGAACTGTCTTGAATTCGAACCCGCGGCAGGTCTGGCGGCAGCCAAAAGCCTCCCGTCGATTCTTCTTCGGCGGCCCCGGTCTCCATGGTCAGGTCGACTGACAGCCGGGCGCCTTCCAGGTCAATAGCCGCTCCGGCCAGAAACGCCGACAGACCCTTCAATCCCTCCAGGGGCCGATAGGTCACTGCCAGGCGGCGTATGCGCAAATCGGTCAGCGGACCGTTGGCAAGCCGCTTGACGGTGGTTATATTGCGCAGCTCCAGACCGGAGATATAGGTTCCCCCCAGATTACCGATGGAGATCTGTAATCCAAGGTTTTCAGCAATCGCGCGCTCCGCAAAGGTAATTGCCAGCGGTGCAATCAAGACCGAACGAAGAAGGTAAATGCAGGTCAGCAGTATAATACCGGTCACAGCGACCCACAGGCCGGTCCGTCGCGGTTGCGGTTTGGAATTTTGCTCAGTAGCCATCTTGTGAAACCTCATCGGAATGGAAGCGATCCCGCGATCGAGATGCCGTCCGGTTTCAGCCGGTGAGCAACCATAGCAACGTACAGTGGTCTCCGCTCGTTCTCACCTGTGATGGAAGGGCGTTATCGATGGTTTGATGGCGGGGCATGCAGCTGGCAAATATTAGAAACTGAAGGATTATGATGGTTAAACCTTGTCCCATCATGATCAAACAGGCTTTGGCTATTGCATTGCTCAAGGCTAACCGAAATCATTGACGGCTTATTCAGCCGCCGCATAAACTCCCGGGCACGGGGAGACGGCCGTTTTCCGTTCCGGCACTCAGCTTGATTTTTCAACCTTTTTATAACATTTTAAATAATTTAACAAGCGCCCATCGAATTACTTCACCCACCCGGGAACATCCCGCATAATCGACCCGCGCGGTTGTTTGGACTCGGCCTCCAGCCCGCGTGTAATAGACCCCATCTCAAAAGGCCTACCGCTGACTATAAAAAGAGATGGGGCATTCAGCTATGCTGGAAACCTCGCGGCCGCACAGCTTCAAATTTCTTTTAGGCAGCGGACTTGATTCTGTCAACAACCCGGGAATAGTCAACCAGCGCTGCCATGGCACGGGCGGCGCGTTCCGGGGAGGGAAACACCGGAACACCAGATTGCAGAAGCTTTTGTACATACAACTCGGCATGGCTCTGAAAAGTGTACCCCAGCAGGGGTTTTTGATGTTTGGCCATCAGATCCGCCATCGATTTGGCCTGATCGTCAAATATCTTTTCCGTCCGCTGCGGTATCTGGTCCGGAGGAATTGCCATACTTTCCATGGTGCGCCGGATAATATGGCCGGGTGCCAGAAAATAGGCCAGCAAACCGTCGCAATCACCCTCCTGCAGGAGGATGTCGGGGATCACGGAAAAATAATCCTGGGGGTTTTTAGAGAATGTGAGGTCAATGGGGTTGTTCATGCTGCCGGTGGCAGGCACCAGGGGGGAGAGCTTCTCCCTGGTTTTCCGGGATAATTTCGCCAGCACCAGGCCCGTCCGGCTGCAGGCATCGGCAGCAGCAGCGCCGGGTCCGCCGGAATGGGTTTGAATGATAACCCGATTGCCGGCCATACGGGGACTTGACCCCAGAACCCAGCAAAAATCAAAAAGCTCCGGTATGGATTGAGCCCGAATGATCCCGCTTTGCCGAAAGACACCGTCATAGAGTTCGTCGGGACCGGCCAGCGCAGCGGTGTGCGAAAGGCTGGCCTGTCGCCCGGCCTCGGAGCCGCCGACATAATAGGCCACGATGGGTTTGTGGGGCGCAATCGACCGGGCTACTTCGATGAAATGTTGACCCCGTCGAATGGTTTCGATATAAAGCCCGATCACCCTGGTATGGGGGCAGGTTGCCAGGTATTCCATGGCGTCGACAATATCAACATCGGCCTCGTTGCCCACGCTGATCCCGGTTGAAAAACCGATATGGTAACGCCTCAGATAGCCGAACATCTGGGTGATAAAGCTGCCGCTCTGGGAGGCAAAACCGATGTGGCCGGGCCGTCCCTCAAACGGCAGGAAGGTAACATTGAATTTATGATGGGGATTGGCGACCCCCAGGCAGTTGGGGCCTAAAAAGCGGATGCCGTACTGATGAGCTATCCCCAGTAATTTCCTTTCAAGTTCCAGCCCTGCCCCGCCGACTTCCCTGAAACCACCGGACACCACCACCGCATGCTTGATACCTTTCCGGCCGCATTCCGCCATAGCCTGGGGGACGATTCGGGTGGGCAGAACCATGACCGCCAGGTCGGGTACCTCCGGTACATCAACCACCGTTGGGTAGGCCTTTAGACCCAGGACGGATTCTTCGTGAGGATGAATCGGATAGATGCGGCCCTCAAAGCCCAGGTCCAGGACCGAATTGAGCTGATTGGTCCCCATGGAGGAAAATCGGTTCGATGCCCCCCAAAAAGCAATGCTTCTGGGATTGACGATGGGATAGAGAAAATTATTCATAATTTTCAGGTTCAAGGTTCAGGGTTTAGGGTTCAGGGCTTTTATGTTTTACATTCAAGGATTTAACAGCGAACCGCAGAATATCGAATATTGAATGTAGAATGTCGAAGGGCGGTTCGCTTTTTCCTTATTTAAACCTATGAACGCTGAACCCGGAACCCTGAACCGTTATTTATTGTATTTATTTGTACAATATCTAAAGTGCTATTTTACAAGCCCATACAACGTCATCTTCCCCTCCACCTTGCGAGCCAGTTTCCCGTCTTCTTCCAGGTAGCGCAAATGGGAAATCGCTTCGCCGGTGGCAAACCATTTTTGGGCCACCGGAAACGCGTCCCAGGATTCACAATCGATGTCCCAGGTCATTCGGGAGGCAACCTGGTGGGCGTTTGCAGCGCCCTTTTCCAAAATGCTTAGAACCTCAGCTAACCTATCGGAATGATGACGTTTCAGCTCATCGATTCTGACCTGATGGCTATCTATCAGGCGCCGGTGACCGGGCAAGGTCAGATCGATCTTTAAATCGTAGACTTTCTCAAGGCTGCTCAAATAATGCTTCAAGGGGTTCTGAACGTCCGACCAGCATTGAATATTGGGGGTGATATCGATTAAAATATGATCGCCGGCGACCAGAATTTTTTTATCCGCCTCATACAGGCAAATATGACCCATGGTATGGCCGGGGGTCGCCACACACCTGAAGTTATAATTCCCGACGCAGATCCCGTCCCCATCTTCGAGCAGCTTCATCTCCGGGATCCATTCCGAGCCGTATTTGGCACCCGGATGTTTGTCCAGGGCCGCCTGCAACTCTTCTTCGGGGAATCCATTCTGACCGGCATAGGCAATCATGGCGCCGAATCCTTCCCAGGATTCGATGAGTTCTTTCTCCGGCCGGCTGAAATAAACCTGGCTGGTATCGGTTGCCAGCTTGGTCACTAGCCCGAAGTGATCGGCATGCAAATGGGTAATGAAGAGATCAGCGGCTTCCAGATCGACGCCGATGGTTTCCAAACCGGTCCGCATGGCCTCCAGGCATTCGGTGCGGTTCAGACCGGTATCGATGATCAGGCTCTTACGATCCCCCTTGACCACATAGGAATTGAGATATTTCAGAGGGCTGTCGGGCAGCGGAATTTTCAACCGGAACAGGCCGGGCAATATTTCTTCGCACATGTCAGCGTATCCTAGACTTTAACATTTACGACACTAGTTTATCTAGTAAATAGTGATGGCGCAAGGCTAGCACCTACCGGCAGGCAAAGCGCATGGCACAAAGGGCATCGCGTATTAACAATAAATCCTCCGTCATGGTTTGGGCCATTCGCCCTGGGCTGTTCATTTATGGCAGCAGAGTTTGCCCTTCATGGCCCGGACAGTGGCGAAGGTGACCAGTGACCAATAGATGAATCCACTATCAAAGTCAACTGCGAAAAATTGGGAAAAATGGCGCCTATCCATCGTGGGGAAGTCTGAAAGTGGGAAAATGCGGTGCGGTTACATTTTACCAGCTCCCCATCCTTTGTATGCTGGCATACAAGATCCGCATGGCTTAAAGGCGGTTAGTTGTAACCACGGATACAACCGAAGAATCGGGTCAGTTCTGGAGGGACTCGCGTGCCACCTGGGCCTCGGTGGACTCCGGGTATTTCTGACAGATGAGCAAGAGGCATTTTTGGCCCTTGGCGACCATTCCTTTCTGCCGGTAAGCATTGGCGAGCTTTAGCAGGGCACCGGGAATACCCTGGGAGTGTGGGACTTTTTTTAGCAGCAGCGTTAGAATTTTAACCGCGCTTTCTAAATGCCCGGAGGCGGCGAAAATAGCGCTGAGTTGAGCATACAGCTGGGGCGTCAAACGGGGATGAGGTGTATGGCGAATATATTCCTGGTAGATGTGGTGCGCCTTTTCGTAGGTGTGATAACTGCGGCTGAGTTGAAATATCAGCTTTTTAGCGGTTTCGTGAAATCGTTCGCTCTCCGGATCGAGTTTGTCGACATGAAAAAGATGGGTCAGCGCATCTATGTTTTCGGGATCTTTGGCAAGCACCTCTTTGAGCACCAGGCGACCGGCTGTCATGTCAAGCTCGGCAATATGCTTCAAAGCCTTTTCGATCAGCGGCGAAATCTCGTCCACGGGGGTATCTGTAACCACATTTTCATCGAATCCGAGCGAAAATTTCCAGCAGATAAGGCCAAAAGCAGCTCCGCCGATCAGCCCGCCGATATGCGCGGCGTATGCAACGTAACTGTCGCCGCCGAAAAAGAGCTGGTAAAACTCATTGCCGATCCAGACAGGCAGCAGAACAATGGCGGGAATCCTCACATAATTAAAATAAAAGCCCAGGGAGAAAAAGATCTTGACCTTTTTTTTATTGAAGAGCACCGCATAGGCACCCATCAACCCTGCAATGGATCCGGATGCTCCCACCAGCGGCATGGGGCTGTCCATGTAAACGAGCCAATAGCCCCAGACGGCCATGAGTCCGCCTATAACATAAAGTCCGCTATACTTAAAGCGGCCCAACCCCATCTCGAGCATACAGCCGACGATCCATAGAAAAACCATGTTGCCAAACAGATGACCGAAGCTGCCGTGCAGGAACATATAGGTAAAACTGGTTAAAGCCGACTTTTGGGCCGGGCGGAAGCCATATCTGAATGAAACGATCTGTAATTGCCGGCTTTCATAATCGGATCTTAACGCTTTCCATTGCTCGTATTGCAGATGGGCCGGCGTGATGATTTCATCGCTGCGAAGCTTCTTGAGAAACACCTTATCCCGCTGCATTTCCATGTAATATCGCACCAGCGTCTCTTCATCGAAGCGGTCGGCTTGACGATAACCATCCATTGTGTGCAAACGGCCTTCGCGGTAGGCAATATACCGTGGAACCTCCATTTGCGCCAGGCCGGAGGTAAAATAAAATTCTGAGGCCCTGATATGCTGTTCAGTATCGCCGCTCTGGAACCCAAAATATACCAGGCAGTTCAGCAAAATAATGCCGATGGTAACGATGGGCGGGTTGCGCCAGCTGATTTTTTCTGTCAGTGGGATAATGAGCATAATCGATATAGAAGGTTCAAGGGTTCAGCGTTCACCGTTCAGGGTTGTTATTTGAAAAACAGTGTTCACCCGGGCGCTCAGGACAACGCCAAATTGGTTTTTACACCAGTGCACAAATCCTGATTTGTACAAAAACCAACCTTTGAACCCTGAACCCCGAACGAGAATTATATGGATATATATCGGTAAGGAGAGGTCAAACTTAAGGTTTTTAGGGTTGAATTCTATCGTTTATTTATCGGAACGTAATTCGTTTCCGTCGGTCCTATGTAAATCTGGCGTGGGCGGCAGAGTTTCCAGTTGGGATCATCCTGGCTTTCTTTCCACTGCGCTATCCAGCCCGGAAGCCTGCCGATGGCAAACATGACGGTGAACATATTGGTGGGGATGCCGATGGCCCGCATGACGATACCGCTGTAAAAATCCACATTGGGGTAAAGATGGTGTTCGATAAAATAATCATCTTTCAACGCAATCTGCTCGAGCTCAACGGCGACATCCAGCAGCGGATCTGAAATATTCAATTTGTCAAGCAGCTTATCGCACATCTTTTTCATGATTTTCATGCGGGGATCGAAGGTTTTGTAGACCCGGTGACCGAAGCCCATCAATCGGAAGGGATCCTTTTTATCCTTGGCGCGTTCGATGGCGCGACCCATGTTCTTATTGGCGGCAATATCGCTGAGCATCTCGATGACGGCCTGATTAGCGCCGCCGTGCAGCGGGCCCCATAAAGCGGCTATACCGGCCGAGATGGCTGCATATAAATTGACCCGGGCGCTGCCCACCATCCGGACGGCCGAAGTCGAGCAGTTCTGTTCATGGTCCGCATGCAGAATCCAGAAAACGTTGAGAGCGTTGACCACATCCTGATCGATCTCATAGGGTCTGACCGGCGAGTCGAACATCATATTCAAAAAGTTAGCGGCATAGGTCAGGTCAGGCCGTGGATAGACGACTCTGTGCCCCCGGGATATCTTATAGGACACGGCCGCCATGGTCCGGATTTTGGAAAGCAGACGGGTGACGGTCATGTTGATTTCTTCCTGGAGGTTCTGCAGTTCCGGATAAAAGCTTCTTAGCGCATTGACCATGGATGACAGAATACCCATGGGATGGGAGGAACGGGGAAAATTTTCGAAAAAATCACGCATATCCTCGTGTACCAGGGAGTTGTCGTTGAGCAGTACCGAAAACTCGGTCAATTCCTTGCGGGCGGGCAGCCTCCCGTTTATGAGAAGATAAGCGGTTTCAATAAAGGATGAATGTTCGGCCAGCTGCTCCACGGGGATTCCCCGATAGCGTAAAATGCCCTTTTCGCCATCCATAAAGGTAATGTTACTGGTGCAGCTGCCGGTATTGGCATAACCCGTATCCAGGGTAATCAAGCCGGTCTCCTGACGGAGCCTTGAGATGTCGATGGCCTTTTCACCCTCCGTGCCGACGACCAACGGCAGCTGGATCTCCTTATCCTCCAATATCAACTTTACATATTCGGTCATGATACCCATCGCTTTCTAAAAAATTGAATTCCCGCCAAACACGGGTTCTGCAGACCAACAGCACCTGCTGCGGTTCGAAAATTCAGCGGAAGCAAGCATTTCATATATCCTAATAAGCCTGCAGGGTCAAGAAGACCAGATAACCAGCCGCCCATATTCGCGTATATAGGCATTCAAATGACCGTCCCATGATGTGAGTGTCGCCAACATCATTAAAATTCCAAGCACCAAATCACAGGGTTTCAGGTGTCAGGTGTCGGGATGAACGTCGGCAAGTTCAGAAACTGACCCCTGAAACCTAAGTCCCGGGGCATTGGGATTTGTTTGTAATTAGGAATTTATTTGAAGCGCGGTTTACTTGCTTTCCCCGATATGGTAAATGATTTACCGTTCACAGGTTCAGGGTTGAAAGGTTCAGGGTTAAAGCTTTGCCCGAATCAAAAATTTTTACCGCACCAACCTGATGCCTCCGGTCGGCTGTAAGTTCTTCTTGAAAGTGCTGCCATCTACTTATCTATCACCAGTTTTGTTGGAAGGCGCTGGACGGTAACAATTCTTCCGCCAGTGGCATTAAGAAAAAAACCCTGAAAGCTGAACCCTGGCCCGTATCATTACCGGCACCACCAAAGGCCGGTAAACATTTGAAAGCACCAACGCAAAACATGAAAGGCAACTATAATAACCATGTCTTTTAAAGAAAATCTGTTGAAAAAGATCAGGATCAATCACTTGGCCCGCCAAGTCCAGGCCTCCATCGGATCAGCTGAAAGCGGCCTTAAAATTGATAAAGACGCCATGCGCAGCCTTCTGGAAATGAGCCCCTACCGGTACCAGAAGGAACGCGACCTGGATCTATACATTCAAAAAAGCGACGGCGAGCTTAGCCGGATCCTGGTACTGGACAACGAGCTGCCTATTTATGAGACAACCGTCGAGGATGTGCTAATCCGCAAAAGCCCCTATACCAAGGAAATGTTGAGCCTGAAAAACGTCATTAAAATTTTGAAGGACTCGGATGTCAAACTAAGCCGCAAGGAAGCCTCTTTAGAAAGTGTTCAAATAGAGTGCATTGACAGTTTGGATCTTACCTATGGCCCATCCGACATAGAAGCGATTGCTAAAGAGGGCACGGACTCCCTGGAACACGGCAACTTCGAGGGCATGCTGGAAAGTATATCATTGTTAGCAGAATTGCTGGGCTATCAGCCACCGCCCAAGGCGTTTCGTATCCGACACCATGAAAGTTTCGGTGCGGTCACCGAAAAGGAAAACGGCGAATTTTTATACGGACCGGCAGTGATCTTAAGCCGCATCGATAACGCGCTGGTGATGATAGAAGATCCGATCAGCAGCTCTGACAAAGGCCAGATTGAGCTTTTTCAGAAAATCGCCCGGGGGGAAGAGAAGGCTTTAACGGAGGGCCAGGATGTTTTCGGGTATCTAAAAGATAAGGTCTTGAATATGAGCTCATAGCTCATAGCCGACAATCGGAAGCTCTAACTATGAGCTATGAACTATCAGCTATGAGCTTTCCGGCTTTTAGAGCCGGAACACGATCGGCTTCTCATCCGAATCTATTTCTATCCCGACAATGTCACCGGTTTTAAATCCCAACTTTTTGAATTGCATTACCATTCTTTCATGTTTGTCCATATGCCAGTAAACCGACCACATTGGATTTCGAACCGTATCAATGCCGTAGGCATCATGACCACAGAGATTGAGCCTGAATTTGTCTTTGGCAATCAGGGTGTCGGTTTCAGATAGAAAATAATCTATTATATATAAATTGTCGTGCAGCGCCCGGGATAGATCGGCCCGAATTTCCGGATAGTCGTCCAGATAGTGGTTCGCAATCTGATAGAGTTCTTCCGGTTCCTGAATCGACAGGCCCAACACGCAGAAGCGGTGGTGCTTCAACGCAAAGTCTTCCAGCTCCGCTTGATAGGTCGTGATAATATCAAGAATCTCCTTGATCGTAGGTTTATGGTCTCCATCGCCGAGCACAAAGTCTTCACACTTGCTGATGATATTTAAATAAAAGCTTTTATTGTCCATCACGTAAACCGGACGCTCACGGAAGTTGTGGTGCCTTCGCACCCTGCGAACCCCGTCGAGTTGAATCGATCTCTCGCCCAGTTTAAGCTCAATGGTTTCAATGTGGGAGATATTTTTGGCCTGTACCACGTATATCTGGCCATGTTCGGAAATCACATATTCTATTTCACACGGATAGCCCAGATATTTTTGAATGTCTTCTGATAACTTCAACAGGCCGATATCATGGGGTGTCCGGGTCACATAAGGCTCACTCTGGATTTTATGGCTGCGGTCGCGACAGTAGCCGAATTCCCAGTGATCGCCCATCATTTTGGCCATGACGCTCGTACCGCTGATAAACGGCATGACGATCAAACCCATATTCTCCAGATCTATCTCAGGGGCATTGTTGAATTTCTGCTGTCGTCTGATGGAAAGCTGCTTGGCCGTTTTGGCCAGATTGATGATTTTTTTTCTGGCATACTTGATCCCGCCGAGATCGCCGTAGATTTCCAGCGAATCGAATGTTCCGCCTTTAAAATGCTCTTCTTTCAGATGGGCGCTGCGGGCAATCACCTTGAAACTTTCACGGTGTTGCTCGAGGAAGGCTTCCAGGGCCTTGAAATTTTCCTGTTTAAAATCGGCCGCTGAAACGTAGATAAAATCCGGAACATTGAACCCGCCTTTTTGGAGCAGCTTTAAAAGGGCCGCTTTTTCGGGAATTGTGTTGTTCATAAGTGTTCTCAGAAGTATTTCTATTATGGTAAATAATCGTAAATATAAATGCTTATCCGGGATGTGTCAAACATCCGCTTGCCGTATGCCAGTTGTTGCTGGACGCTGGTTGCCGGTCTTTTGTTACTGGCATCTGGCAACACCTGGTATAAGGTAGAAGGTAGAAGGTATGGGGTTGACTGTCTGAATCTCAAACCTTACACCTTGTACCCTATACCTTTAACCGTCAGTCCCATTGGAAAAGAAGCCTTAACCCTGAACCTTTGAACTCAGAAACCCGAACGGTAAACGCGGCAAATTTAATCTTGACCGTGATGGTCGATAATCGTAAAAGTGATTGATAACTCAATAAAAAGGCCATCATGAAAAGCTTCATCTCATATTTTGACTGGTTGGAAGGTTATGGTCGCACCATCCTGAAAAGGGACATTCTGGCCGGCCTGACAGTGGCGCTGGTGCTTATTCCTCAGTCCATGGCCTATGCCGAACTTGCGGGGCTACCGCCCTATTACGGTCTGTATGCCTCCTTTCTACCGCCGATGATCGCCGCCCTTTTCGGCTCCAGCCGCCAGCTGGCCACCGGTCCGGTGGCGGTGGTATCGTTGCTGACCGCGACAACGCTGGAGCCGTTGGCCACAGCCGGCAGCCAGCAATATATCGCCTACGCAATTTTGCTGGCGCTGCTGGTCGGCGTTTTTCAATTCTGCCTCGGCGCGCTCAAATTGGGGCTGGTGGTCAACTTCATCTCCCACCCGGTCGTAAACGGTTTTTCCAACGCAGCAGCGCTTATTATCGCGACATCTCAGCTGCCCAAACTGTTCGGTATCTCTATCGACAAGGCCCCGCATCACTACCAGATGATCCTGGGGGTTATAAACAGCGCCGTGCATTACCTGCACTGGCCGACGCTGTTAATGGGCGCCCTGGCCTTTTTCCTTATGTACGGTTTAAAACGAATCGCGCCTAAGCTCCCCAATGTTCTGGTGGCCGTGACCATCACGACGATTCTTTCCTGGAGTTTGGGCTTTGAACACAACATGGTGGTGGATGTTGCGGCCATCCGTTCCGAACAGGTCAAACAGACGATTGAAAAGTTCAACCGGGCCCTGGCACCCCTGGAGGCTCTGGCGGCAAAACGGGCTCGACTCATCCAGAATCTCAAAATCGGCAGTGATTCGACGGACAAGTTAAAAGAACTCGACACCAGGCACACGGCCGAGCGTATCGCCCTGGAAATTGCGCAATCCAAAACCGCGGCCCGCAAATACCGCAGCCGGATACGTCGATTTCTGCTGGAGGGTGTCAGAAGCGAAGGCGGCTCCCTGTCTTTTTATCACGTCAACGAATTTGCTGATCGCAGCCGCGTGGACGGCCGCGTTTGGCGCCTTAACGTCGGTAACACCCCCCTGCAAACGAGCCGTTTGCAATTGATCGGGGGTGGCGAGGTGGTTGGCGACATCCCTCGCGGGCTACCGTCATTTTCACTGCCTCAAATTGACTATCATATTATCCTGCATCTGCTGCCCTTTGTCGTCATCATTGCGCTGCTGGGCTTTATGGAGGCCATCTCGGTTGCCAAGGCAATGGCCGCCAAAACCGGCCAGCGGCTTGATCCCAACCGGGAGCTCATCGGCCAGGGTCTGGCCAATATTATTGGGGCTGTCACTAAAAGCTATCCGATTTCCGGCTCGTTTTCCCGATCAGCCGTCAACCTTCAATCGGGAGCTGTCTCCGGTCTATCCAGTGTCTTTACCAGTCTGACGGTCGTGGTGGTATTACTGCTCTTTACCCCGCTTTTCTACCATCTGCCCCAATCGGTGTTGGCGGCAATTATCATGCTGGCCGTCGTCGGACTGGTAAATATCAGAGGCTTTATCCACGCCTGGCAGGCCCAGTGGTACGATGGCGCCATTTCCATCATTACCTTTGTGGTGACCCTTGCCTTCGCGCCGCACCTTGATCGGGGCATTCTGATCGGCGCCGGTCTGTCCATCCTGGTCTTCCTGTACAAAAGCATGCGGCCGAAAGTGGTCGATCTGTCCCTGGGTGCCGACCGCGCAATGCATGATGCCGTTGCCAGCGGTCTGGAGCAGTGCCGCTACATCGACGTGGTGCGTTTCGACGGCCCCTTGTTTTTCGCCAATGCCAGCTACCTGGAAGATCAGATCAGAAACCGGCGAAAGTCAAAAAAGGAGCTGAAACACATTATTATTTCCGCCGGCAGCATCAATGATATTGACTCGTCCGGTGAAGAAGCATTATCTTTGACTGTGGACCGGGTTAGAAGTGCCGGCATCGATATCTCACTGAGCGGTGTCAACCGGGCCGTCATGCAGGTGCTGAACCGTACGCATTTGATCGTCAAAATCGGTGAGGATCATATTTATCCGACCATTGAGAGCGCCATCAATGCGGTGCATGAAATTACCCACAGGGGTGGAAAAGAAAAGGATTGTCCGCTGACGACGGTCCGCCGCATTACCCGGTCGCCAGAAAAAAGGGAGAATTAAATGCCGATCATTACCATATTCAGCGGCGGTTTCTGCCAGGAAAACCCGATTGTCCAGGAAGTCATTGCGCAGACCGGCTACCGGCATATTACCGATGATGAAATTGTGGCCGATGCCAGCCGGCTTGCAGCAATGCCGGAAGACAAAATCAAACGGGCTTTTTCAACCAAAAGTTCGGTGTTCAATAAATTCACCCTCGAAAAGGAACGCGCCCTGGCCTACATGAAGCTGGCGGTTGCGAATGCGATCAGAACCGACAATGTGCTAATTACCTGCTTTTCCGGACAACTAATTCCCGAGACCGTCAGCCATACCCTCAGAGTATGTTTGATTGCGCCACCCAAATGGCGTGCAGCGACGGCTGTCGAACGGGAGGGAGTTTCAGAAAAAGAGGCCGCCAAACTTGTTCAAAGGCGCGAAGAAGAATGTGCCTTCTGGATTGACGCCATATTCGGCAAAAGTGATCCCTGGGATCCCGCCCTTTATGACATCGTCATTCCGGTTGATAAAATGTCGCTGACGGACGCCTCGGACCTCATCGCCGCCAATGCCGCCAAGGATATTATCCAGCCGACAGCCCAATCGCAACAGGCGCTGGAGGATTTTCGACTGGCCGCAGAAACTCAGACCGCCTTGGTCCAGCAGGGCCATCATGTTGAAGTTAGTGCCCGGAAGGGCGCCATTACGCTCACCATCAATAAGCACGTGCTCAGGCTCAACAAGCTGAAGGAAGAGCTCAAATCCATCGCCGAAGGCATTGACGGTGTCAAATCGGTGAGGACCCAAATCGGCAAGGATTTTCACCAAGCCGACATCTATCGCAAATACGATTTCGAAATGCCGTCCAAAGTATTGCTGGTGGACGACGAGCGCGAATTCGTCCAAACACTGTCAGAGCGGCTGATCATGCGGGACATGGGGTCGGCAGTCGCCTATGACGGCGAATCGGCTCTTCACCTCATCGAAGAAGAGGAGCCGGAGGTCATCATTGTCGATCTTAAAATGCCAGGCGTTGACGGTTTGGAGGTTTTGCGAAAAGTAAAGGCGACTCGACCGGAGATCGAGGTCATCATTCTCACCGGACACGGTCATGAAGAAGACCGGCAGTTATGCATGGAGCTGGGCGCTTTTGCCTACCTGCAAAAACCGCTGGACATCAATGTCTTGAGCGAAACGATCCAAAAAGCCAATGAAAAGATTCGCCAGAGGAAGAAAGCGGATTGACTCGGGGATTACGGTTCTCGATCGCGGATTGGGGATTTCGGATTTAAAAAGTGCCGAGGCCCATACAGGAATAATGAATGAAGAAATTGACAGAATGCATTCAATTCCTGGATTCGCACCTCCTGAATTTCGAATTTAGGAGGGCGAACAAATTTGTTTCCAAATAATTATCAGCGAATTTACAAACATGGTTTGGACATGTCTATTCTAAAAAAGCTAACACCCGGTTTTCTGGACCACAAGGATGTCACTGCCGGGCCGTACAGACACCACTTTGATTTTCAGCGGATCTGGAAGCGGGCCATACTGGTGACGGCGACCGTGGCGCTCGTGCCGTTGATCATCTGGGCGTTGTCCGGCTACCGTCTGACCATGGAAACCATCGAATCGGAGCTGGAGCTGCGTACCTCCCAGCTTGTGTCGAGTTCCTGGCGGTCGGTATCCCTGTTTCTGACCGAACGCAGATCGGTGCTGGATTTTATTGCCCACGACCATGACCTGGAAACCTTGCAGAACCCTGCCCGCCTGGGCAAAATTCTGGACAACCTCGACAAACGCTTTGGCGGTTTCATCGACCTCGGGGTGATCGACAGCCGCGGACAACAGGTATCCCACACCGGCTCGCATCAAATGGAAGGGGTGGATTTCAACCAGCAACCCTGGTTTCGGGAGGTCCTGAACCGCGGTGTCTATGTCAGCGAATTGGTCACGGGACCGCTAAATGACCCCCATATCGATCTGGCGGTCAAGCGGGAATTGGGCGACGGCGCCTTTTTCGTCCTGCATGCGGTTCTCAAACCGGAGCAACTCACAGAAACCATCGCCCAAATTGATGTGGGCGCCAAGGCAGATCTTTTTATTGTCAATCGCGATGGTGTGCTGCAGACGCCTTCGCGCTATTACGGTCCGGTCTTTCAAAAAATCCCGATAGCCGTTCCGGCTTACTCGCCCAAAGCGCGGATTTTAAAAAGTAACCATGATCACACAGGCCGAATCGTGATCGGCTATGCCCATATACCCGAAACCCCCTATATTCTGATGATGATCCAGGAGCAAAGCGAAGACATTCAGCCCTGGTACAAAACGACCTGGGCCTTTATCGGGATCCTGACCGCCAGCATCCTTATGATTCTGCTGGTCACTCTGGGGGTGGCCACCCGGCTGGTCAACCAGATTCATGCAGCCGACCAGGAACGGCTCGACACCCTGCATCAGGTGGAATACGCCAGTAAAATGGTATCCCTGGGGCGCCTGGCTTCCGGGGTGGCCCACGAAATCAACAATCCGCTGGCCATCATAAACGAAAAGGCCGGTCACATCAGGGATATATTCACCCTGACCGACACCTACGTCAAAGATCCCAAGCTCATCGGGCTGGTGGATTCGGTGATTTCAACGGTGCAACGCTGTGCAAGTGTTACCAGGGGACTGTTGAATTTCTCACGGCATCTCAACCTGAGCATCCAGGTTATCGACCTGCAAGAAATCATCGATGAGGTTCAAAATGTTCTAAGCAAAGAGGCCGAACACAGATCGATAACGGTAGATGTAGCCGTGTCGGAGGACATCCCCGCCTTCGAGAGCGACCGTGGTAAGCTGTAGCAGGTTTTTTTCAATCTGTTTAACAGCGCCATCGGGGCCATGAACGACGGCGGACATCTGGAAATTAAGGCCTCGCGAAGGGATGAGAACTATGTTTCGGTGAAGTTTACCGATAACGGCCGTGGCATCCCGGAGTCGGATCTCAAGCACATTTTTGAACCGTTTTACTATTCAAAAACCGGCCACAGCGGAACCGGCCTGGGTCTGGCTGTCACTTACGCCCTGGTGCAGGAAATCGGAGGCAAGATCGCCGTTCAGAGTCGGCCCGGCCAGGAAACCTGCTTTGATGTCAGTATACCGCTGGTTAGACCCAAGGTATCATCCTAGTAAATATTAACGCCCGATAACAGGAACCTACTTTAGAAGAGGTTAAGTAAAATAACAAATCACAATATTCAAATTACAAATAAATTCCAAATTCAAAGCTCCAATGACCAAAACAATTCGACAATTTATTCATTTTATCGCGCTCCTTACAAATGTTTCGAATTTAGAATTTGGGTCATTGGGATTTGTTTGATATTTGTTTTTTGGTGCTTGGAAATTGTATGTTTTTCAAACCTATGAATTGAATATAAGGAGCGTTAGTTTAAATGGGTGAAAAACCAGCTAAAGCCTCAGAAATGGGTCTACAGTTCTTTGGGCGGCTATCGGCCTCGATTTCCCATGAATTAAAAAATGTACTGGCGATTTTCAACGAAAATGCGGGCCTGCTGGAAGACCTGACGTATATGGCCGACCAGGGAAAACCGATCGATCCGAAGAGGCTGGAAAAAATGGCTGGGACGTTCAAAAAGCAGATCGGCCGCGCGGACGACATCCTGAAAAACATGAACCGGTTTGCTCACACGATCGATGAACCCGTCACCGACGTTAATCTGCATGAGATTATCGAACTGTTCCTGGCCCTGACCGCTAGATTTACCATCATGCAAGGATACAAGCTGGACCGGCAACTGCCGGCAGACCCGGTGATGATCCCCACAGCCCCATTTTTCCTGCTGAACCTTTTGTGGTTGTGCCTGGAATTTGCAATGTCCGCTGGCGGAGAAGAAAAAAGCCTTCAGCTGGTCATGGCGGAAACGGAAGACAGTGTTCGAATTTACTTCCGACAGCCGTCCGGTCTTGCTCAGCAGCAGCCGGAGACATTTCCATCTGCTGCGGGAGAGGAACTGCTCGCCGTGCTGGGCGCTGATTTGACGACCGAAGCTGATGGTCAAGAAATAGTTCTGAGATTACCGAAAAGTGCTTATTAATATAAAATATTAAGGGGGAAAAATTTTGCCACCAGTTGGGGTATTGTGATGTCTGCCAAGGTTTTAATCGTAGACGACGAAAAGGATTTTTTAGATATCATGGCCGAGCGCATGGGGGGCCGGGGCATGGATGTGTCCACCGCCACTTCGGCCCAGGATGCCCTCGAAAAGGTGCAAACGGAATCCTATGATGCGGTCATTATGGATTTTCTGATGCCCGAGATGGACGGCTTCAAGGCCTTGAAGCTGTTAAAAGAAGCCCGACCCGACCTGGCCATCATCCTGCTGACGGCCAATGTCCGGGAGGAGGAACGCATTGCGGCCAAAAAGCTGGGCGCCATGGAAGTTCTCGAAAAACCAGCCGATCTGAACATGCTCACCCAAAAGATAGAAGAGGCCCGGACCCGCAAAGTAAGATAAATGACAAATGACGATTGAATAATGACTAATTGTTGAAGTCGCTGCGCTCCATCTTGGCTAAACTCTCTGTGTCAATTTTCCCCATTCCGCATTCTCCCTCCCACGTTCCCAATAACCCCAACTCGAATAGTCTTTTCAATCTGAAATCCGCAATCCCAAATCCGCAATCGAAAGACCCGCAACACGCATCACCTAGCGGTCGCTTCAAGCACACTGGCCGCCTGCTCGAGGATGCCCTCCGGAAACCCGACGATGGGATAAATCACCAGAAATCCGATGACCCAGAGCATCAGCATGGACAGGATGAAAAAGCCGAAACCGTATTTGACGAAATCAATGGCTTCAAGGGCCCGCTTATTGGTATCCGGATAAACCCCCAGGGCAAATGTCAGGGCATTGGCAGGCGATCCCACAATCAAAAAATGGGCGTAAGAAGATGCCAGCGCCACGGCCATGCCGATGGCCCAGGGCTCACCCGCAACCTGGGTCATAATTCCCATGGGAACAACAATGGGCCCGATCAGGGCGACAGTGGCGGCATCGGACATAAAATTCGTCACCAGGCCGGAGAAAGCGGACATGCCCACCCACAACCCGTACCCCTGATCCATGCCGACCTGTGACAGGGCGTTTAAAAAGGTGGTTGCCAGCCACAGAGCCCCGCCGCTTTCTTTGAGCAGGGCACCCAGGGTCAGGGCACCGCAATACATAAACCAGGCGTTAAATGATATCCGCTCGATGATCCGTTCAAATTTAACGGTCTTGAACAAAACCGGCACCACCAGGGCCAGCAAGGCCGGTCCGCCCAGGCCCGTGGCCTCGCCGCCGAATATCCACAGGGCCACGATGACAAAAAGGGTTCCGGCGGTGACATACTCGGGATATTTCATTTTACCCATGCGGCGCGTTTCGTTCTTGATATGCTGCAGACCGGGGGTAAGATCCCGGGTCTTGATCTTCCTGCTGAATAAAGTTGCCATATAGAGCAGCAACATCGCACTGCCCAGCGGCACCAGGGGCCAGCCATATTGCATCCAGCCCGAATAGGTGATCGGGATGCCGTATTCGGTGAAAAAACCCATCATGATCACATTGCGACCGCCGGCCGAAGGTGTGCCGGGCCCGCCCATGTTAAGTGCAAAGCAAAGGGAAAACAGCAGGTATTTGGCCAGCGCCGGATCGTGAACCACCTCCCCTTCGGGGCTGGCGGCCTTCACCGATCCATAGTAGACGGCCATCAGCACCGGCACCATAAAGGAGCACATGGCCGGGGCTGACATAAAAGATCCCACGATCGACATACTGAGGCACAGTACGATCATCGGGACCCAGAACCCTTTGGTCCAACCCAGCAGCCAGACCGCCAGACGTTTGTGAAAGCCCACCTCCACCACCGAGGCGCCCAGGGCAAATACCCCCAGCATGAACATCGGTGCATCCCCCGCAAAAGTCTTGCCAATCATGTTGAAGGGCAGAAGTTCGAAAAAGTATGCCATCAGCGGCATCAGGATGCCGGTCACCCCGATCGGCAGGGCCTCGACGGCAAAAAAAACAACCGCCATGGGAACAATGCCAAGGACGATCATGGTTTTAGCGGCGGCCTCCTGAGCATTATGAGCGATTTCCCAGCCGATCATTTTGTCGACATATCCGAATTTCGCCATCACATCGACCAGCGACTGGGGTGCGGGCAAAATAAAGGCAATCAATATAAAAATCCCCGTACCGACGCCTATCCAGAGCCCCTTTTTAGCGAATATCCCCGTTTTTTCCCCATGGGTGTCCATCAAAATGCTCCTTTTCCGGTATCACATTAAAATTTACCCGAAATCATCCAGCTGCAAAGACCCTAAAATGCTTGAAGGCTTATCGGATTCAGGTCGAGCTGGGTTCAACCTCAACGCCTTTGATGATATCGCAAATCTTTGCAAAAACATCGGACAGCCGCAATATGCCCACGACCTCCTCATCGCGGGTCACCAGCAAAGAATGATAGGGCTGCACAACCAGCTGGTGAGCGGCCTCACCCAGGGTGGCATTTTCGTCAATATATTCACCTGCCTCGGGCGGATGGATAAAATCACTTACCTTCAACCGGGCCGCCCGTTCTTTAAAAAACTGCAGGGGTTCGGCCCACAGCGCATTGTTTTTCAACATGTCCCTTATCAAATCCGGACTGAATCCGGAACGCTCCAGAACCCCCGCACCTTCAACTTTCCCATAGTGGGGCTCTAATGCGACCAGGATGTCTTTCATGATTATTTTACTCACCACTTTTCCGTACTCATCCAACACCAGTATGGCCCGGTGTAAATGCTGGGACGGCGCGAGGGTCATCTGAGCCTTTTCCAGCGCAACGACCGCTTCGCGCAGGGTCGCATCGCTGGAAACAGTTGCATAGGCTTCGAGCGGTACCATCAATTGTTTTACGGATATGGTTTTCATTGCATTCCTCCATGGCCAGGTTAGGGGCTTAGACCGGATCGTATCCAGAACGACGCCACCCCGGAGGGGTTACCGGAACGCCGGCTGCCTGATTTATAGATAAATCGACCAACCCCACTATATAGGGATCGCTGCAAATGTCAAAAAGAACTTGAGACCCGTGATCGCACGTCCCGCGTCTTGTAACACATTGTAACACTTAGACAAAATCATAAAGATGGCACCACGATCAGGCATAAAAAACTATACAATCTGATCGAATTATGATAAACGATTGCCTTTTACTCAGAAAATGGAGGAAGCAGTGAAAGCATATTCAGTCAAAGAATTAATGGTGCCGTTATCCGAGTACGCGACCGTAAACGAGGACGCAACCCTTTACGATGCCGTCCTGGCTTTGGAAAAGGCCCAGGAAAACTTCGAGGACAAGCACACCCGTTACCGCCACCGGGCCATTCTCATGCTGGATAAAAACGGCCATGTGGTCGGCAAACTCAGCCAGCTGGATGTGCTCAAAGCCCTGGAACCCAAATACCGGGACATGATCCAGGGAGAGGGATCGCACCGGTTTGGGTTTACCAAAAAATTCATGCAATCCATGCTGGAGGATTATTCCCTGTTTGCCAACCCCCTGGATGACATCTGCCGCAAGGCCGGTGAGCAGCCCGTAAAAAATTTCATGCATACCCCCACCGAAGGTGAATATATCTCCGAAGAAGCCACCCTGGAGGTCGCCATTCACCAGTTGATCATGGGACAACACCAATCGTTGTTGGTCACCCGTGAAAGAGAAATAGTCGGTATTTTGCGCCTGACCGATGTATTTGCAGCCGTTTTCCACAAAATGAAAGAATGTTTTGTATAGTTTCGTTTCGGAAGCGTCGCACAGGCTTCCAGACCAGGCATATCGCATTTATTAGGGGAGAGGAGGAATCTATAAGTGGCTGACAATATTGGTGTACCGAATAAAATCGACTGGAAAAAGATGGGCTTTCTTTTTTTGGGCCTTGGCCTTTTTACTTTGGTTTATCTGGCACCTGCCTGGCCCGATGCCGTCGA
Source organism: Deltaproteobacteria bacterium (assembly GCA_019312835.1). Lineage (GTDB taxonomy): Bacteria > Desulfobacterota > Desulfobacteria > Desulfobacterales > JAFDCJ01 > JAFDCJ01. Next base: position 329 of record JAFDCJ010000137.1, on the reverse strand, counting down.
TCCCATGGGCAAACATTTCCCGCTGAGCAAGGAGGCCAAGGGCGCCATCGCCGTGTTTCTGCTGGCGGCCACCTGGTGGGTTTTCGAGGTGGTGCCCATCGGCGTCACCAGTCTGGCCATCGGCGTATTGCAGGCCATGTTCCTGATACGCCCGGCCAGGGACGCCTTCACCGATTTCATGGTGCCCTCGGTAATGTTTATTTTTGCATCGATCATGATCGGGCTGGTATTCACCAAGACCGGTCTGACCAAGCGCCTGGCCTATAAAATGCTGATCGTTGTGGGTGAAAAAACCAGCATGATCTATCTGGGCTGTTTCGTCGTGACGT
>JAFDCJ010000136.1 GCA_019312835.1 Deltaproteobacteria bacterium | reverse complement strand
TTGCGCCAGGCTGGCCAGATCACAGGCACCGCCGCTGCCCGGCAGCCGCGTCGTAACATTTTTCACCCCGCCGATATAGCTCGTATTGAGATTGCCGAATCGATCGATCTGGGCACCACCGATAAAGCTGACATCGACTTTCCCCTGCTGCAGCAATCCCATCGTATCGGCCGTATCGGCCAGCCACTGCGCCCGGAAGAGATTGGGCAAGTCGCCCATGGTCAGGATGGGCTCTGGCGCCAGCGCATCGCGCACGATCCCTAATTCGTAAACGCCCACGGACGTTGGCGCATGCGTGCTTTTGGCCAGCAAAAAGCCCAGCAACGGCAGGCGCATGCCGACAAAAACGACTTCGCCGTCTGCAATTTCACGCGCCGCAGCGGTGACCATCAGCTCGGGTAAGGTGTATGACATCTCAGGCGCCTATATTGTTTACAAATAGATCAAATTTTTTCAGTCTTAATGGTTTACTCTGTTAGCTGCTGGCTTCTCGCTTCTGGCTTCTGGCAGGAAGCCGGGAATCAAAAGCGCCAGCCAGTAGCCAGCGGCAAGGAGCCAGAAGCTTTAAATCCTCAAACCATTGATACTTGAACCTTTGAACACAGAGCCCTGAACCTGGAACCTGGATTTAATACCCATAATCCACCGGCTCTGATAAGTCATGATGCTTGATGGCCAGAGCTGCCATGCGCTGATCTCCCAGTAATTTTGTATAATCTTTCCAGTTTCGTATGCCTAGCACCCATTTTTTTTGCCAGTCATCAAAGGCTTGCGGCGTTTTGCTTGCGGTCCGATAGTCGAGGAAGCCCTGGTGATCCCGGTTATAATAGCCGGGCACCGGTGATGGGTGACCGCCCCAGGGGGCATGCACTACGGCGCTGACCCGATAGCCCGGTGTAATCACCCGATTGGGGTCGCGGCTGATGATCTCCCGTGACACAATCTCTTCAGCCGTAATAATAATGTGGCGGCTGGCCATACAGGCATCACGGATAAGCCCCAGATTACCCCAGGCATGGGCGTTGCCGAATTCATCCGCCCGCTGAAGATGAACGATGGATACATCCGGTCGCAAGGCTGCCACGGCGGTCAGGGTATCACCGCTGAACGGGCAGGTCATGGTTTTTAGACAGGTGTTGGTTTTGAATAGATCGCTGCCCAAGGCCGTGCGGGCAGGCATGAAGGAAACCCCCATGGCGCCGGCCCTTAACGCCATGGCCAGGGTTAGATTCGAATGGTCTTCCATTTCGAGCGCGCCGGATTCAACCGCCCTTCGAAAATTGTAGCTGGATCCCGTAATCACATTACCCACCCAGGCAGCCCTGATTTTACGGACACAGCCGGCGCCGATGATTTGATCAAATAAAATATCCGATATGGGTCCGATAAGGGTTAGACATTGCTTTTTCCGGCGGATGAGCTCGTGTCCGGCGGCAAATGGGATGAGGGTTTCCTGGGCCAGACCCATGGCGATGGAACTGCCATCAGAAACAAAACGGTCAATGGCTTCAGAAAGGGGCAGCAACTTGGACTCAGCCAAAGTCTTCAACCTCCAGCTTCACATTCGAAAAGATCTGAGGCAAATTCTGATTCGGCCTATTTTTCCGATTTAATGGATTTTACAAAATCATCAAAAAACTGGTTACGTTGTTTCCAATCCGGTCCGAAACGTTTGTTAAAAAAATCGCCCAGTTTGTCGAACAGCTTGCCCCAGACCGGTTGTCCACCCTTGAGAACAACATCGGCGATAAATTCATCCAGCTCGCTCATCTTCTCTTTGGGCAGAAAGGAAACAGCCCCCAGCTTAATCGACTTTTCCAGGGATTCTGGGGTCAGGGCGTAGGCCGTCAGCATCACTGTTGGAAATCCGCGCTTAACGGAAGTTTTTAAGAGATCGAAACCATTTACGCCCATAATGTCCAGAATGACAATATCGAATGTATAACCGAGCAACAATTGATGCGCCGTATCATAATCATTGGCCTTGCGCACCATACACATGTCCAAAACCTCTTCAACGGTATCGGTCACATCAACTTCATCATCGACGGTCAATACAATTTTATCTTTCAAAACAGTTGCAGGATCCATAATCTTAATGCCTCCTTTCTGCAGGTGGCTGCAATAGGCCGCTGGTCCGGAAAGATCACTTTTCTGATGGCCTATATCATTATAAAATTCAACAAGTCAAGATATGGCTCGATTTATTATAATCAACCCTATTCATGTTGTTTTAATATCAGGGACGCCATTTAAGTGTAAGGGAATTTAACTTGCATTGCATGCCAAGCTTGTATTAAAGGTCCATCTTCTGGGTTCTGAAACTCAACTTTCAAAGATTCAATTCGTCGGCCACTGGCTTCTCGCTTCTGGCTGCTGGAAAGAAACACGAAATCATTTGCCAGCCTGCGACGAGCTCAGCCGAGTCGAAGCCAGTTGCCAGGAGCAAGAGGCCAGCAGCTTAAGACCTTCGAACCTGGCGTCTGATACCGAAAACTGTAACGCGTAACACGAAACACGCAACTCGCAACCCGCAACCCGCAACCCAAAGAACAATGACACCCGCTGAAGAAAAACAGCTCGCAGTACTGAATCAAACCTTATCCAAGCAAATTCAGATCACCTGCCGACTCACCGAGCATGAGCAAAGCCCATCCATTGTAAAATTTTGCGAGGATCTCAGCCGCCAGGTACCTAAAATTCGCATCGAAAAAGAAACCGGTGATCCGGATGAAATGCCCGCTATCCAAATTCACGATGGGTTATTGTATCAGGCGGTTCCCGCGGGCACCGAGATCGCGCCTTTCATCGAAGCCCTGCAAATGGCCGCCTCGGACACTGCCCAGATAGATGAAAGCATCTCATCACAACTGAAAGCGATTGATTTGCCGACGCAGCTGGTTTTGTATGTTGCCCCGCAATGCAGCTTCTGCCCCCAGGCTGTGCGCCAGCTGCTGCCGCTTCTGTCTGCAAACCGCAATATTCATCTGACGGTCATTGACGCCATGGCATTTTCGGAGCTGGCAGAAAAAGACAACCTTCAATCCGTGCCGACCTTGATTTTAGAAGATCAATTCCGCTGGACGGGAGCGTTTCAGATAGACGAAATCGTAGAAATGATGGTGAATCGCGATCCCAGTGCTTTAGGGCCGCTTTCACTGGAAATGATGCTCAAAGAGGGTGACGCCGGCCGGCTGGCGCAAATGATGCTGGATGGCGGACACATTTTCCCTGCCTTCTATGAATTGTTAACCCACCCCAAGTGGCCGGTTCGCCTGGGTGCGATGGTGGTCATGGAAGAGCTGATTGAGAGAAATCTTGATCTTGCACTTCAAACCATCGAACCTCTGTGGCAGCAGTTTCATAAAGTCGACGACCGGGTCAAAGGAGATGTGCTATACATTTTGGGCCAAACAGGACAAGGGCAAATGGTGGCCCGGCTGAAAAACATATTGAATGGAGAATATGCAGACGAAGTCAAAGAAGCCGCAAGGGAGGCGATAGAGCAATTGTCATAGGAAACATTGACCAAGCTATGTTTTTTAAAGTCTTTGGCGTAGAACACATTTTTGCGATAAGATTTACGACTAACAACTATCGCCTTGTCATGGCGTGTGCCATGTCAGAGCAGTTCAGGGTGCTTGCCTTTCTAATTAAAAACCCTCCAGAACAATTTTGCCGTGCGCTTGCTGTGACTCCAGCATCGCGTGGGCTTTTATTAAGTTTTCCGCGTTAGCGGATGCTCCGCATATAATACAGTCCAGCCGTCAAAAGGCTCTAATTGTGACTGAGTCCTCTCAACAATATGAGCCAGTCGTTGGACAAAAAAATCATAACTATTTCTACACAATGAAC
>JAFDCJ010000135.1 GCA_019312835.1 Deltaproteobacteria bacterium | reverse complement strand
GGCAAAATTGCCGGTGCCGTCAACAGCTATTGCATCAATATTTCCGGTAACTGGGCCGGTTGCGGCAATTGTCATGTGGGCCTGGGCGCCCGGCCCCAGGCAACGGACAACCCCACCGAGGCCCAGCTCAGAAACATCGATTGTCTCGTGTGCCATCAAAAAGACTACAAGCGGGTAAAAGTCGGTGGCGATTTCGTGCCGGACACGGCCAACATGACCATTACTTTGGACGAGGCCGTCCAGACGGTGCATATGCCCGATAGAGAAAACTGCCTGCAGTGCCACGCCAAAGCCGGCGGCGGCGATGCGGTCAAACGCGGCGATCTGGCCCTGGCGAGCGCGGACACCGCCGATGCCCAGTACGATGTGCATATGACGGTTTCGGCCGGAAACCTGCAATGCCAGCAGTGCCATATTTTTCGCGACCACCGGTTTGCAGGCAAAGGATCTGATATCCGTCCAACCGACCTGGATCTTGAAATCGCCTGTGCGGCCTGTCACACGAATAAAGGTAAACGCAACGGCCATTCTTCTTCAACAATCAACACACACGTGGCCAGGGTGGCCTGCCAAACCTGCCATATTCCCTACTACGCTAAAGATGCCAATGATTCAGCTGCTTCGGAGGCAACTGAAATCCACCGCACCTGGCTGGCCACGGCCAGTATGGCGCCCCCCTACCATCCGGATAGCACCAAGGCAAATAACCTGGTTCCCAAATATCGTTTCTGGAACCGATACAGCGAAAACTACCTGCTCGGTGATGCGGCCGAATATGATCCAACCACCGGCGCCTTTCCGACCTCCCGACCCGAGGGATTTGTCGATGACGCCTCGACCGACAGCAAATTGTATCCCTTCAAGTACAAGACGGCCGAGCAACCCATTCTGGATGCGACCGGTCAATTGATCGCCCTGGACACGAAAGTGTATTTTCAGACAGCAGACCCGGATCTGGCCACCTCGGCCGGCCTGGTCAATATGGGCTATACCGGCCATGAGGCTTACAGCTGGATCAACACCGACACATTCCAGCTGCTCAATCACCAGGTCAGTCCTGGCCATGAGGCTTTAAGCTGTTGGGATTGCCACGGCAACACGGGCCGGATGGATTTGAAGGGTGAGCTGGGCTATCAGCTTAAAGCCCCTGAATCCCAGGTCTGCACCCAGTGCCACGGAAGAGAGGAGAAAGAAAGCTTTAGCGCGATTCACGAGGAGCATGTCAGGGAGAAAAAATATGACTGCTCTCACTGCCACACTTTTTCGAGACCCGAGCGGAATTTAAGATAGGCCGCAGGTCCCCTTTTTCCGTCTCCCGGAGCGCTGTCTCATTTGTCAGGATGACATCAGACGAATTATGAACCGACGGCCTTCTTTATGTTGTCGAGGTGTTCCTGCGCCGATTGAAAGATGACGAATTGGATCATCTGATCGACGCTGATTTCGCCGCCGAAAGCCGGCATGCCGCCTTTGCGGTCAAGATCATCGTCGCTCAGGCCGGCCACAAACTCGGCCAGTTCGGCGCCATTTTTGCGCAAGGCATCCAGGGTTTCTTCCTTGGTACAGCCCGAATGCTCACGGGAATCTTTGTTGGACATCTCCGTGATCTGATCCATGGTCAGCTGCGGCAACTCTTTGCCGGCAACCATCATTTGGGCCAGCTCGAAAATCCTGAAGTGCCCGGCACCGATATGACGGGCCGTCACCCCTGCGGTCCATTCTTCCCATTCTAATACCTGGTTCCAATCTTCAGCGGATAAACCGTCCACATAGCTGACGACCTCATCTGTAAATGATGCGATTCGTTTGGACAGGTCTTTGGCTCGCTCGCTCATGACGTATCTCCTTTTTACATTTTTTATTGGACCTGGTTATGTCAAAACCTAAGCATAGGGATACGGATGTGCAACCCGGCGTGGACGGTTATAGCGATCAGAAATATGTCCCAATGGTATTGCGTTTCCCCCAAATGCCTGCTATCTAAGGAGGCCGGATGGCTCACCATAATCGGCAGCGATAGCATCATTGCCCCGATCGGCGTTGGCAAATGGTTCTGATTATTTGCCCCGGGCGCAAATACGCCATGACATGCGGGGGTAATATCATCCGGTTCACCCCGCTCAAAAAAATCTTCCTACCTCAATCAGGTTCTCGCTTTCAGCGAAGAAGGGAGGTTTTCGATGACCGGGTTCGTTTCATCTGCACTTTTTGTCTATACCGACGATACGAAATCTCTGATCGAGCCGGTTCAAAACAACTCCTTGGGTACCCGCATCACCCCGGTTGCATTTGAGGCTTTGACGCAAACACCGCAGAAGCACCTCGAGGAGGTTGGCCACGTGGTGGTGGCGGGACCGCTTGATGTCATCAAGGAGATTATGCGGTTGGCCATGGAGCACCATTTCAGCATCGGTATCATCCCAACCGAAAGACAAAAGCATCTGATCAGGTTGTACGATCTTCCCAGGAACACCTCCGCGGCTATCGAGCTGGCGTTGCGCCAGGATGGCCCGAGAATAGATCTGATTTTGTGCAATGGGCAGATCATGTTGTTTAAGGCCGCTATTGGCCGCATACCGTTTTTAGACGCCACCATTACCACCAGCTGGTTTCGACTGGTGACGATTGCCTTGAAAAAGTTTATTGGGTTCCGGCTGTACGCGTTTAAATTTCTTACAGCCGGCCAGCAACAGATCAATACCGCCACGAGCGGATGCTTGATCCTGAATCATTCCAGGGCAAGCTTTGCCTCCCGACTGATTTCCAATGGTCACTCCTTCACCGATGGGATGGTTTCCCTGGTTATCTCTGCTCCCACCTCGATTGTTGAGTATGCCAAGCTACTGATTCAAGCGCTGCGATCTGCTGAGAGGTACAAACATCTTCCCAGCTCCATTGGCTATATTAAAAGTTCCCGGATCGAAATCGGGTCGGAAACCCCGCTCGATGTCATCATCGACGATAAACATACCACGCATACGCCCGTGCACTGCGAAACAGCCGCCGGGGCGGTTCGGGTTAATGTCGGCGAAAGCTTGCAGGCCGACAACCGTCGCGAAAAGGCCGCCAAAGAAGAAATAGAGGTCAGCAACTTGCCCGGGGGCAAGGAGCTGCTCCGGATCATAAAGCAAAAGAGAATCCCCTTTTTCTCTTACGCCTCCGAGGAGCGCTTCAACGACCTGTTTCCGGCGCTGCGCGAGGATGCCCGCCTCAACAGTATCTACCTGGTTTTAATGGTGCTCAGCACCATGCTGGCTACGGTCGGGCTTTATCTGGACAGCGCCTCTGTCATCATTGGCGCCATGTTATTGGCACCCCTGATGAATCCAATTGTTTCCCTTTCCATGGGCATCCTTCGGGGCAATATCGGAATCTTCAAAAACTCGATCGTGAAAATCGTTTTGGGCATTCTGATCGCCTTGTTTTCTTCCGCGCTGATTTCGTTTTTGTTTCCCCACAGTTCCATTACGGAAGAAATGCTGGCCCGTATGAATCCGACGTTGCTGGATCTTGGCGTAGCGATAATCTCGGGAATCGCCGCCGCCTACTCAAAGTCATTCAGGGAAGTTATCCAGAGCCTGGCCGGGGTTGCGATCGCCGTGGCGCTGGTGCCGCCGCTGGCGGTTGCCGGAATCGGAATTGGACGCTGGGATTTCCAATGGTTTTACCAGGCCTTTTTGCTGTTCTCGACCAATCTGGTCGGCATTATCATTTCGGCCACCTTTACCTTCCGTGTCCTGGGTTATTCTGCCGCCGTGCGCAGCAAACGCAGCCTGGTGGTGGTATTTGTCTTTTTGGTACTTATTTCGATTCCGCTTTATTTGTCCTACAACCGCATCGTCACAGATCGGATTTTCGAGCAAAAGGTTCAGCAAGAACGGTTTTTGGTGAATGAAAAATATCTCATTATTCGAACCGCATCCATATTCCGGCGCCGCGACAAGCGCATAATCCTGATGGAAGTATTGGCCCGGGAGCCGCTGAACCGCGCGGACCTGAACACGTTTAAAAAGAAAATTCAAGCCAATTTTGATCAAAAACTCGTCATTTTGATAAATACACATTACATCCCGTAAGGTTGCCATGAAAAAACCTATTCCACTTGCAGTTCTCATCTTCTTGGCCCTGTGGATACATGGGTGTGATCGCAAACCTGTCATCGAACCCTCGGGCAAAACAATCAAAATCGGCCTGATTGCACCGCTGAGCGGCCCCGACGAGCTAAAAGGCCAGGAAGGGCTGAGAGGGATGCAATTCGGTATGCAAATGCAGCCTTACCTTCAAAATGGCGACCGCATCGAGTTGGTGACGGCAGACGACAGGAACGACCCTGCTCTGGCAGTCCATGTGCTGCAGGAATTGGCTGCCAAAGAGAACGTAGCGGCAATCATAACGTTTTCGAGCAGCGATCCGGTTTTGGCCATGGCAAAAGTGGCCGATGAAAATAAAACCCCCATTCTGGCGGCCATCGCCACCCATCCCGACATCACCCGGAACAATGCGTTTATCAGTCAGCTGTGTTTCGATGACCGTTTTCAGGGGACCACCGCGGCGCTGTTCGTCCGGGACGAGTTGCTGGTTGACAAAGCGGCCGTTTTCGTCAATTCGAACAGCGTTTATTCCAGGGACCTGGCATCTCAATTTGAAAAAAAGTTCGAATCCATCGGCGGTGAAATTACGGATCGGATCGTTTTAGCGGAGGGAGACGCCGAATTGCACCCCCGGATAAAAATGGTTCAGGATCATTCCCCGGAGCTGCTTTACCTTCCAATAAAAGCAGCCGATGTGCTCCGCGTGATCAGGGAAGCGCAGGAACTGCAATGGAAACCCCAGATGATGGGAAGCGATGGACTGCTATCAGCGATAATCAAGCAGCATAAGAAAGAATTACATCTTTTCGAAGGCATGCTCGCCATTGACTTTTTCTCCCACAGGGCGGGGTTGACCCCGTTCGGGAAAAAGGCCAGAGATGCATATAAACATACGCCCAAAGGTAAGGAGGGAGCCGCCTCAACGACCTATTCGACACTGGGCGTCGAAGGATATGTCCTGTTGCTCGGCGCCCTGAACCGCTGCAGCGATCCTGCAGACCGCGAATGCATCAACGCAAAAATCCGCTCAACTATCAATTTCCAGGGGATTATGGGAAACATTACCATCCGGCCGGACGGTAAAGCCGAGCGCCCGCTTTACATCAACACCATTGAGGACGGCCGGGCAGAATTTATCGTCAAAGTCTATTAATTCTTATGGAATAAATCGCTGCACCTGCGGGCAGGGTTCTGGTGATCACTTGCTTTCTCGCATCATCCGGTATACCTTCCCGGCAGATTAAAATGAATGCAATGCTGAAGCGAGCGAGTCAAAATGCGCAAAATTAATTATTGCTTGCTGATCGTACTGGTCCACCTGGCAGGCATTGAAGACGCATCCGCGGCAGACCCCTCCTTTGATTGCCGCAAGGCTGCCGGCACGATCGAACAGATGATTTGCCGTGATGATGGGCTGGCGGCACTGGACAACGAGCTTGCCGACGTCTATGCCGCTGCCGCTCAAAAAGCCTTCAATGAGCATCCGCCGGTGCTCAAGGCCGAGCAGCGCGGCTGGATCAAGGGCCGCAACGAGTGTTGGAAGAGCGCGGACAAGCGAAAATGCGTCGAGCAGAGTTACAGAAACCGCATCGCCGAGCTGCAGGCGCGCTATCGTCTGGTCCCGGCAAATGGTCCTTTCTGGTATGCTTGCGATGGGGACCCAAGCAATGAGGTGGTTGTCACCTTTTTCAAAACGGACCCGCCGACATTGGAGGCCGAGCGCGGCGACCAGGTGGCGCTCATGTACCTCGAACCGTCCGCCAGCGGTTCGAAGTATCGGGGACGCAACGAATCGCTGTGGGAGCACCAGGGTGAAGCGACGATTGTCTGGGGATACGGCCGTCCGGCGATGCGCTGCCGGAAACAGCCGTCGGCAGAGCGGCCCGCTGCAACTGCCGGGGCCGCACATCTGCCTCAAGCCCTGGCCGATGTGCCGGTCGTCGACATGATGACAGTCGAACCCGGAGCATACGGGGCGGCCTCAGACCTTGCGGCACGCGGAGGCGCGGCGCTGGATATTGCAGTGAAGATTGTGGGTAAGTTCGAAGGCACGGCGCAGCACATCACCCAGGTAAACGACGGCAGCGAGGCGCCATCAACATCTCGCATAACGGTGCTGAGGGACGGACTCCTGGACGACTCGGTGAGGAGCATGCGGTGGGAGATCGCCCTGGAAAAAACGCCGGTGGGTGTGTGGCGCATCAGCAACGTTCGGCGATCCTGGCGTTGCCGGCGTGGAGCGCAAATGGACCGGTTCGCAACCGCATTGTGCCCCTGACGGTCGGGGGTCATGCGGACCGAAGGGGCGGCCATGAATTCAGGCACATCGCCTGTGCAGCACCAACGGCAAAACGCAACATCATAACCGCCCCCTATTCTCCCATCGAGCACATGTCCTCCGGCAGCAGGGTTGCAGCGGGCCGATCCAGCAACCAGACCAGCCGGCCGCCTTCCGGGCGAATCCGTTGCGGCGGGTACCGCACTTCGTCACCGCACAGCAGGGTACGGACCATTTCAGCTTTGTCACGGCCGGATACCAGGAAGGCCGTCGTCCGCGCCCGATTCAATACCGGATAGTTCAAGGTCAGTCGATACACGTCCGGGTTGCCCCCCCTGGCACTGAGCACCCATTCCGGGCCCTGGTGTGCCTCGGCTTGATGCGGAAACAAAGAGGCGGTGTGACCGTCGCTGCCGATGCCCAGAAGGATCAGATCGAAGACCGGTGCTTTTGATCCAAAATAATTCTTCAATTCAAGGGCGTAACGCTCGGCGCCGCGGATCGGCGCATCGAGCACCGGCATGGGGTGCACCTGCTGCGCGGGGATGGGCACCCGGGAAATAAAATCATCTCGGGCCGCACCGAAATTGCTGGCGGGATCGTCAACCGCTACCATCCGGTCGTCAACCCAGAAAAGGTGCAGGCCTTTCCAGGGTATCCGATCCACATACGGCGGCCCGGCCAGCAGGCGGTTCATTGCCCTGGGCGTCGATCCGCCCGATAGCGCCGCTGCTGCCCGGCCGCGGTCTTTAACCGCATCGGCAACAGCCTTTTCGAAAAGGTCGGCACCGGCCTCCGCCAGTTGCTGCACGTCGGACACAACAATAATTTTCGGCTTTAAGTTCTTCTTGGTCATGTTAATGAATAGCGTTTCATCGCCCCTTCACACCCGATTTACAAAAGGCCTGATTTAAGCCTGGCAACCGCCTTCGGCCCTGCGCTGCCGGCCGGATAAGGATGCAGCATGGCGTCCCTGTCGCCGCAGGTTTCGCACTCGGCCAGAATCGGCGTCAGATACGACCAGCACTGCTCCACGGCGTCCTGGCGCCAGAACAGCATGTGGTCTCCCCGCATGCAGTCGAGCAGCACCTTTTCATAGGCATCCAGCACCGGTTGCTGATTCCCCTGGTAATAGTGAAAATCCATTGTCACCGCCCTCAGGCAGACCCGGGCACCGGGGAATTTGGTCTGAAACGTGAGTTTAATCGTTTCATCCGGATAGATGCCCAGGGTCAGCCGGTTGGCGCCGATATTCGGGCCAATGACATCCCGGAACATGGAATGCGGGACCTGCTTGAACTGAATGTTGATCTCGGTGATTTTTTGGGCCAGGCGTTTGCCGGAGGTCAGATAAAACGGTACGCCCTGCCAGCGCCAGTTGTCGATGAAGACTTTCATGCTGGCAAAGGTCGGCGTCATCGACCGGGGATCCACGCCGGGCTCGTCGCGATAGGCCGGCAGCTTTTGGTCGTCTCGGCTGCCCTCAGCGTATTGCCCCAGCACCAGCCGGTCCTGGAGCCGGTCGACTTCAAACGGCCGCAGGGCCCGGAACACTTTTACGCGCTCATCCCTGACCCGGTCAGCCTCGAAGGCCGAAGGCGGCTCCATGGCGGTCAAGGCCAGCAGCTGCATCATGTGGTTCTGAAACATATCGCGCAACACGCCGGATTGCTCATAGTAGTCGG
>JAFDCJ010000134.1 GCA_019312835.1 Deltaproteobacteria bacterium | reverse complement strand
GGGGTCGGGGCGTTTTTCTTTCAAACCCTTTCTAAAAGCGAAATGAATGATCGTTTGCAAAATCCGCGCACTGACTGAATGGATTAGGGATCGTCGCCAAAGAACAGGGATTGGCAACCGATTGCCGACGGCTGGGCGGACCAAATCTGAATTTAACCTATTGTAATCATAACCTTTTGCTGTTCTTTTGCTACGAGCCCTTGGCCATGCGTTTGCGCGGGTTCGCCGGCGATTGGGCATGCAGCGCGCTACGCCAAAAAAACTCCCCGACCCTTCAATTATTTAAAATAGACTCCTGTACCAATATTTGGAAATCCGCACATCGATCGGTTTTAAACATATGTATCGGCATCCCTTCCATTAAACTGGTTTGAACATCTTTAAATTTTGTTCGAAGGCAAGGCGGGAGGAGAAAAACTGCGCAGCATACAACCAGTACGTGAGCAATTTTTAACGACGACCATCGCCGCATTCGAGCAAAAGATGAAGGTTTCGAAACCAGTTTATTTGAAGGCGGAAATTCCCGTAATTTCCTTTCCCAACACCAGGGTGTGCATGCCGGCCGTGCCCTCCAAGGTACTGATAGCCTCCAGATCGCACAAATGCCGCATAACATGATGATCGGCCAGGATACCCCTGGCCCCCAGGATGTCCCGCGCCGTACGCGCGATTTTTATGGCCTCGCGCACATTATTCAGTTTGGCCAGTGATATCTGCGCGGGTCCGGCCCGATTTTCATCCAGCATCCGCCCCAGATGATAATTGACCAGCTGCGCCTTGGTGATTTCTACCAGCATGCGTGCCAGTTGATCCTGCACCAATTGGTAAGAAGCGACCGGCTGATCGAACACCTTGCGTTTGAGGGCGAAGTCTTTGGCCGCCTGATAACAGGCTATGGCAGATCCAAGGGCCCCGCAGGCCACGCCGAAGCGGGCATGATTCAAACACCGGAAAACAGCTTTGAGCCCATTAGCCCCGGGCAATAAAGCGTCGGCGGGTATGGTGCAGTCTTTTAAATCGATATAGGCCGTCGGGGAGGTCCGATAGGAGAATTTGCGCTGAACCGGTTTGGCATGAAATCCCGGCATTCGGGTCTCCACCAGAAAACCCCTGATCTCATTATCCAACCTGGCCCAGATGACGGCAACATCGGCAATGGTGCCGTTGGTGATCCACATCTTTTTGCCGTTTAAAACGTATTGCCCGTCCTTTCTTTTCGCTTCCGTCTGCATACCGCCAGGATCTGAGCCGTAGTCTGGCTCTGATAGCCCGAAACACCCGATTGCCTTTCCCTTTGCCATCGCGGGCAGCCATTTTTCCCGCTGTGCTTCAGAGCCGAACTCAAATATTGGAAACATCACCAGGGAATTTTGTACCGAAAACATGGCCCGCAGTCCGCTGTCGCACCGGGCCAATTCCTCGCATATGATTCCGTAGATCATGTGACTCCTGCTGCGACACCCGTATCCTTTGATATGGACCCCGAACAGATCCAGCTGTGCCATCTGCGCAATCAGTTCGATGGGAAATGATGCCCTGTCAAAATAATCTGCGATGATGGGTATGCACTTCCCAACGACAAATCGGCGCACCGTGTCCCGGATTTCTTTTTCCTCATCCGTCAGCAACAATGCAGTCTGGTAAAAATCAACAGGGTCGGTCTGTGCCATGGGGATACTCCTGTTCCGTTAAAGATAATGACATTGTCTTCGGCCGGTTATTTGTCACGAGAGGGGACGAGTTCGTCCCGGGTTTATCAATGGGTCGACCGGGCTGCGAAGTCCTTACCCGCCGTCACACACAACTCCCTTTTCAGCAACCCATTCATGGTGCGGCATCAAGAACCTAATCAGTATAGCGTAATTCCTTTTTTTACAAACACAAATTTGATCCTAGCTTCAGTCCAAGGCGGGTGCTATTTTTTTTCAAACCGGATCGGCAGCTTGTATTTATATAGTTAATGATTACGTTGCTAGTTCGCTACCCAGGGAAACGATCGGAGAACATTATGCGGATTTGTTGTTTGGGAAAATCGGATATCCACATATCTCCCATCCTCATGGGGACCTGGCAGGCTGGAAAGGATATGTGGGTGGGTATTGATGATGCCCAGACCACCGGCGCCATTCGCGCTGCCTTTGAGGCCGGTATCACGACTTTTGATACTGCCGAAGTTTACGGAAGCTGAAGATCACAGATTCGAGGAAGGGGACCACCGTTCGCGCAACCGCCTGTTTAAACCTGAAAATTTTCAACGGGTACAGCGGGCCCTGTCGAAGCTGCGGCCTCTGGCAGAAGAAAAGCGGGCCAGCTTGGGCCAGCTGGCCCTGGCCTGGATCATCTCCCATGCCGGTGTCTGCGCGATTGCCGGCGCCCGCAACACGGATCAGGCAGTTGAAAACGCCGGAGCCGCCAACATATCATTGTCCGACGACGATTTGACCCGTTTGGACGAAATCGGACGTCTGGTAACAGACTATCTGGATGATGACCCGGTGATGTGGGATTTCTAGAAATGGGTTAGCCGGTTCGCTCCCGCCGACGGCGGAATTTAGCCGGCTATTCTCAGGTTCTAACGGGCTAGCGGGCCTAACGGGAGAACCGGCCAACCGGGCAATTGACTTTTCCTGAGGAAGTTATCAAATGCGATATTTACACGGATACCGAACCGCGTTGGCGCGACTAGCATGTAAAGGGATAGAAATGATGATAGCAATATCCCTGGGGATCACCCCATTGCATTTCGGTATCTATAAGACATTGCCCGATGGTCTGTTTTGAAACTTCTTCATAATCATCCCGTTTTTCTTCTTGCGCCTTGCAGGCCGCACAAATGGCCTCGTGATCGTAGACAGATAGAATTCGCGGGTCTGTTGGTGCCAGTTGCCGCTCGCAACGATGACACTGGATCGCACAGGATAGCTTTTCCGCCCAGGCGTCAGGCATTTGATGCCCCCTTTCGTGTGTCCTGTTGATTTTTTACTCAATCGGGTTTAATGTATACTAATTTAATAAGAATAAAATAACGAAAAATCAAGCCCTTTGAAAGCTGGTTTGGGAGGTAATGATGGATAAGAATGCGATCATGGCCATCGCGGATGGATTGAAACAAATTGAGGATGGCGTCGAAAAAATTCAGAGTGTGATGCGCGCGCAAAATATAAAATCAATTAAAGATGTTGCAGCCGAACTTATTCCGATCCTGAAACAAAACGACGACGAAATTAACGAATCCATCATCCGCCATTTGGATAAGTAGAATCAGGTTTGGGGCTGCGCCCCAAATGGAATGGTGGCATATTGGATTGTCGGAAAAATGGGTCTTGAAGTTGATGATGGACGGGTAAACGGTCCGTCAAAGGCGGAACAATCAGACAATTATAAATCGCCATTCTATTTCTTTATCTCTGAAATGAGATCTTTGATGATGGCCATGACATTGCGCCCCCGGGCGCGTGCAATGTCATGGGCTTCGGCTACGATTTTGGCGGCCTGTAGCTCCAGTTCCACCTCGGGGGGAACCGGTTTTTTTAATTTCTCATACTGCCAGCTCAAAAACCGCATGGCCAATTTTTCTTCCTGCTGTCTAATAAAACCCATATCGCACCTTTTATTTTCAAATCGCAGATTCAGATACGAGAGTGCAGATCCGGGATTTTGGAAAGGGTGATGATCTGATTTAATCTACCATCTCGGCGTTGTGCCCATGGACACCCTTCAAATCCCGGAATCCACCGGCGCGTCGCTCTAATTCGATCCGAAATCCGCAATCCAACATCCCCGATCGCTAGGCCGTGCCGCGTGCGCCCTGGTCTTGACGGCCACAAATCTCCAAAATAACCTTTTCCAACACCAACTTCGCGTTCGGCCCCCCGGACTTGAGCTGTCTGTCGGCTTGGTTCAGGCATTCAACGGCTCGGAGCAGCTCAGGTTTGGTATACCGTTCCGACTTTTTAAAAAGTTGAAAAATCGGATAGGCGTTTTGCGGATTCTTGGCAATTAAAAGATCGGTGTCTGCTTTGCCCTTTTTCTTTTTGGCCGGGGGGCCCGAATGCTGGAAATCCGCCCCATCGTCGAGTTGCTTATGCCAGCTGTCGAGGTGATCCAGCAATTCACGGTCATAGGCAACGGCGTCCGGCAGGACACGTTCGCGAAAATAATCGTAAGGGCCGGCTGCCTGCCAATTCCTTCCGTAAGGACTTTCGATAAAATCCTTTACCAGCAGCAATTTTCTGATCTGGTTGATCATCGCGGCGAAAGCTTGAAGGGGATGTATGTCGCCAGACAGAATGGAATCCAGATAAAAAAGCGCCTGCTGCGGGCTGCGGTCGGCCAGCGCATTGGTCAACTCATAAACGGCATCGATTTTAGTGCGCGGCAAGACCGACTCGACATCATCAATGGTAATCTCGGATCGCTGCCCGGTGTAGATTACCAGCTTTTCCAGATTGCTGGAAAAGGTCCGCAGGTCAAAACCCGTCTTTGCATTCAGGGCCTGGTAGGCCGCCGGGCTCATGGTTTTTTGAGCGGCTCCCAGAATGGCATCTTTTCGCTCTGCCAGCACCGCCTCCTGGGCGAGTCGATCTGCCCGCCGGGCACCCTTGGGCACCGCGCAGTCAATAATCAGCCCCTTGGCGTCCAAGGTTTTATAAAGACCCCGCCGCTTGTCCACCATATCGGTGGTTATGATCAGGTGATTGCCCCTGGCAAATCCCTTTTCGATGGCATGCTGCAGGATTTGACTGTCGTCCCGAGCGGTTGGAACAGCCAAATTATTTTCACGGCAGTAGGCGATGGCTTCATCCAGCCATCGATTTTCCTCCCCGGATCCATAATCCGAACCCAGTGCTCGGCGGCGGTTGGTCTGATCGATATCGTCAAATGTAAGCTTCAGCAGCCCCATGACGCTCAAAAGGTGACCGGCAGCCTTTTTTAAATTGTCATCTTCATAGGCCTGCCGGGCATCTTCAAGCAGTCGTTGCTTATCCTGGCGGGCATAAAAAATGCGGGCGTCGCGCAAGGCGATCACCTTGGTTCCGGGCAACAGTGAAAACGTGTTGGCCCGTTCGACGACCTCGTGGACATTGACCTGGATGCCGTCCAGGGGGTCATAGTTCATGCTTCGCTGGGAGGCCGGCAGCAGGGCTTTTAAGAGTTCGTCAAAGGCATTCCGGACCAAAAGCTCTTCCCCGTAAATCAGAAATACGGGTAGAAACGCATCACTTCCGCGATCCGCTATATATTGGCTCAGGTCTTTGTAGCTGATGATGGGCATGGGGAAGTCATTGGTGGCTTGCGGCTGGTTAATGGTCTCTGTGTGCTTGTCTCTGGCTTTGGCGCTGTAAACATAATGTAACGCGATAGTCGATTCTCGATGAAAGACAGATATTCTGAATCAGCGGAATTGCACTATCGCGCATCGAGATCCCGGTATCGAGGATCGGATATCCATGGTTAACAGCCTTCAAGCGCCAGTGGCCGCCAGCCTCATTCCGGCATTTTTTTAAACAGCAGGTGATAGCCAAATATGATAATGCCCACGGTTATGGCGCTATCGGCGATGTTGAAGGCCGGCCAGTGATATTCACCGATATAAACGTCAATGAAATCGATGACAATACCCAGGCGAACCCTGTCAATCAAATTGCCGATGGCGCCCCCGAATATCAGAGCAAACCCGACCGCGAGAAAAGCGTATGACGGGGGGGTCTTTATATAAAAATAAAAAATTAAACCGACGGCCAGGGAAGAGGCTAAAAGAAAAACAATCGTCCGCATGGTTTCACTCATATTGGCCATGAGCCCAAACGCCCCGCCCGGATTGTGGATATGGGTGATGTCAAAAAAACCGGGTACAACCGCAATGCTCTGATGGTAAGGCAGGTAGGCGAATATAAGCGCCTTGGTAATCTGGTCAGCCAGGACTACCAGCCCTGTGACGACAACCAGCCTTAGATATTTATTTTTCAATATATCCATTTAGGATTGGGAACTGATTTGAGCCAGCGCTTCCTGACATCGCTGACAAACACTCGGCTGCTCCTGGTTGGTCCCGACGGTGGTATCATGCACCCAACACCGCTCGCACTTATCACCCGGTGCTGCATCCACGTCAATGCGCACCCCTTCGATTGCGCTGCCATTTGAGGTGCCCTTTGGCGCATCATCCTTTACCAGCTTCGCCTTGGAGACAATCAGAATCGATCTCAGCTCATCATCATAAGGCTGCAGGGCATCATAGGCATCCCCGCCGGCCGTTATGGTAACCCGAGCGTCCAGGGGATGCCCGATGAGTTTCTGCGCCCGGGCTTCCTCGAGCTTTTTGGTGACTTCGCCGCGAATGTTCAGCAGATACTCCCAGCGTGCAGCCAGTTCATCGTCCGTGTAAGCCGGGTTTACTTCCGGCAGCTGGCTCATGTGAATGCTGGCACAACCGTCGTTTTGGCAGGGCATATGCTGCCAGATTTCATCTGCCGTAAACGGCAGGATCGGTGCCATCAAGCGGGCGATGGTATCGACCTGGACATGTAAAACGGTCTGAGCGCTTTTGCGGTCCACCGAATCCGGCGGTGAGGTGTAGAGTCGATCCTTGAGAATATCAAGATAAAAAGCCGATAAATCCAGGGTACAATAATTAAACAGGGCATGATAGATTACATGAAACTCATAAGCATCATAGGCCTGGCGTGCCCTGGCGACGATACGCTGCAACTTGTGCAGGGCGAAGCGATCGATCTCTACCATGTCCTCGTAAGCAACCGCATCCCTGGCAGGATCGAAATCATAAAGGTTACCCAGCAAAAACCGACTGGTGTTGCGAATACGCCGATAGGCGTCACTGAGTTGTTTTAAAATATTATCTGAAATGCGGATATCCTCACGATAGTCCGAAGCCGACACCCAGAGACGCAGGATCTCCGCTCCGTATTTTTCAATTACTTCGCTGGGAGAAATCACGTTCCCGATGGACTTTGACATCTTGCGCCCTGCGGCATCCACCACGAAACCATGGGTTAATACGGCTTCATAGGGCGCCCGACCGCGCGTACCGACTGACGTCAAAAGGGCACTGTGAAACCATCCGCGGTGCTGATCGCTGCCCTCCAGGTAAAGGTCGGCGGGCCATCTCAGGTAAGGCCGCTCCTCGAGGACGGCCGCATGGCTCACCCCGGAGTCAAACCACACATCAAGAATGTCGGTTTCTTTGATGAAGCTATGGCCGCCGCATTCTTTGCAGGTCACATCAGGGGGCAAAAGTTCGGACACGTCTTTTTCAAACCAGATATCCGCCCCGTGTTCTTCAAAGAGTTGATACACCCCCTGCATGATCTGCTCATCGAGCAGCATGGTTTCACATTCTTCACAATAAAAGACTGTGATCGGCACGCCCCAGGCCCGTTGGCGTGAAACGCACCAATCGGGCCGGTTTTCAATCATCCCGTAAATTCTTTCCCTTCCCCAGCGCGGAATCCACTGGACATTGTCGATAGCCTCCAGGGACTTTTGCCGCAATCCGGTCTTTTCCATTGAAATAAACCACTGGGGAGTTGCCCGGAAAATTACCGGTTCTTTGCATCGCCAGCAGTGCGGGTATGAATGCTGCATGGATTCTTCGTGAACCAGGGCGCCGATATCTCTCAATTTGGCGTTAATCGTCCGGTTGGCGTTAAAAACGAATTCGCCTTGAAAATAATCCACGTCATCCGTAAAGCAGCCCTTGTTATCCACCGGTGAGTAAACCTCCAGTCCGTAGGCCAGGCCCACCTCGTAGTCCTCACGGCCGTGGCCGGGGGCGGTGTGTACGCAGCCGGTTCCGGCCTCCAGCGTCACGTGATTTCCCAGCAGCAGCAATGAATCGCGCTGGTATAAGGGGTGGCGGCAGCGCTTATTTTCAAGAACTTTAGGATCGATGTCAGCGATGATTGAATAGTCTGTGATACCAAATGACTGCATGCAGGCCTCGACCAGGTCCCGGGCCAGAACATAAACCTCACCGCCGCCGACTTCCACGGCCACATATTTAAAATCGGGGTGCAGGGCAATCGCCAGATTGGCCGGCAGGGTCCACGGAGTGGTTGTCCAGATAACAACAAAAACATCCTTTCCGGCCAGAACAGGAAAATCGGTGTCCAGATCGTCTTGCAGTGGAAATTTAACGTATACCGAAGGGGTCGAAGCGTCAAAATATTCGATCTCAGCCTCAGCCAGGGCGGTCTGACAGGTAAAGCACCAGTAAATCGGCTTTTTGCTGCGAAACAGGCTGCCATCCAGGGCGAATTTGCCGCACTCTCTGGCAATGGTGGCCTCATAGGCATAATTCATGGTCAGGTAGGGATCCTCCCATACGCCCATCACGCCAAGGCGCTTGAATTCCTCACGCTGAATATCAATGAATTTCTCAGCATAGGCGCGACACAGCCGGCGAACCTGGGCCATGCTGAGATCCTTCTTTTTATCCCCGAGTTCTTTGTCTACGTTGTGCTCGATGGGCAAACCGTGACAATCCCACCCGGGCACATAGACGGCGTCAAAACCGGCCATCTGTCTGGATCGAACAATAATGTCTTTTAATATTTTATTGAGAGCCGTACCGATATGAATATATCCATTGGCATAGGGGGGGCCGTCATGAAGAATGAATAATTCCTTGCCCTTGGAGGCTTGACGGATCTGTTCGTGCAAACCGGCTTCGTACCAGGAATTCAACTGTTCCGGTTCCCGTTTTGCCAGGCTGGCTTTCATGGGAAACTTGGTTGATGGAAGGTTAAGTGTTTTTTTATAGTCCATTGATCCCCCTGTCGCAATTTTTTTAAACTTGAATTCTTACTCTGTATCCAGAATCCTGTCAAGGAAATAGAAATGTGATTGGGGATTTCGGGTTGCGGTTTGTTCAGGCGGGGTTTTTTTTGATCGGAGATTATGCCCGGCGGTTCTTGGACGGGCTGGGATTGCGGAGTCGTGATTTGGAAAAGTATCGGGGTTTGAAATTATGAGAATTTCCCGGATTCCCGCCGTCATGAGTACGGAAAGGGGGTCGTAAAATCAGGGGCCTGTCATATACCGGCAGCATCTGCTTGCTGACACCCCGGGGTGAGCGGTACCAGCCTGGGTCCGAACCTCCGACCAGGCGAATGCCTTTCATCGAATAATTCTCTGAGCTAAACTGACTACAGTGGTTCGTATCAGATGTCATACACCAGATGACAGCCGTCAGAACGCAGATTTCAGTTCAGCTCTCGGCATATTCAGAAGACATGTCCGGCTGAAAATACCACAGATCCTAATTTACCATCTGTCTGCTGTCATCTGTCCTCTGTCATCTTTTCTTGCCACCAAACTGCACATCCGTCGCCCATGCAGTCCGAATAGCAAGTGCGGCCTTTACCAAAATGGAGATGGATCAGTCCGGCCTCATCACCATCGAGCCGACGGCAAGATAGGTGAAGGATTTGGACACCAGTTCATTGTAGTCGGGAATCATCCGCCGGCCATCCATCACCAGATAGGGCGGGCTGACGGTATCCTCGATGGTTCGAGAAAAACCCCGGAACTCTTCACAATCCGAAGATACAAATAAAGCTTGCGAACCGGTGATTGCCTCTTTGGCAGAATCGAAATACTTAATTTTTTCGAAAAGTGCGTTTTTGGAAGGATCGAAGACGTCCGCAGCGGTCTCATTGGCCAGGGGGTCATAGGCATGAATGGCCGCCACTCCCTTGCCAAGCAAAGATTCGATAACCTTGATCGAAGATGCGTCGCGCATATCGTTGGTGTGCTTCTTAAAGGCCAGTCCCAGAACGGCTACGGTCTTATTGTTAAATTTGAAATCGGCTTCGGTGATCGCGCGATCGATCAGGTACACCTTCTGGTGTTCGTTGACTTCAAAGGAGGCTTCCAGCATCTTGGTGCTGACGTTCACCCGGCGCAGTTGATAGATCAGGGAGGAAATATCTTTGCCAAAACAGCTGCCGCCCGCACCGTTGCTCACAAATGAACCCCAGGTGCTGATACGATCGTCAGATGTCACACCGAGCCTGAGATCGTCGATATTAACATTGGGCATATTTTCGCCGATTTTTGCGCCCACGCCGTTCCAGAAGGAAATATAGGTCAACAGCATGGTGTTGGCCACATACTTGATTGCCTCGGCGGTTTCCGGTGTGGTCTGGATGTATTTGATACGCACATGGTGGACGAACTGAGAGTAAACCCTTCGCAGAATGGTAAAGTCCTCCTCGCAATCGCAGCCGACCACCACGCGGTCGGGTCGACGCGCATCGGCCACGGCCGTTCCCTCAGCCAGAAATTCAGGGTTGGAGGCCACACCGAAATTTTCGACCCCGTGTGATTTCATGATGCCCTCCAGGTGCCGGGCCGTACCAATGGGCACGGTACTTTTGTTTACCAGCACCAGCCGTCGCTTGTCTTTTCGTTTGGCAAGGACCTCGGCAATGGATTCGGCCGCGGCATCATAAAAAGTGAGATTGGTGGAACCGTCGATATTCGATGGCGTCGGAAGGCACATGAAAATCGCATCGGTTCCTTCAATAATTGCTTCCAGATCATCGGAAAAGTGCAGGGATTTTCCCAGCGTTTCCCGGATGATATTCACAAGACCGGGCTCGTTCACAAATTTTTCAATGGGCTCAGACAGGCCGCTGGAGAAAGCATCAATCTTTTCCCTGTCAATATCATAGGCATGCACCTCGTGTCCGTACTCCGAACACACCGCGGCATGAACAAGCCCGACATATCCAGTTCCAACCGTAATTATTTTCATTCAAGCATCTTTCTTAAATTAGGGTATAAGATCATATAGATTTGGAGATTCTGGGTACCTTGGTTAAAATGCATAAATGCCTGAAGTGCACTAACATGCGCTAAAATGCCTTAAATTACCGTGTCGCTCCCCTCCGCCTTTATTTAAGAACTGACAGAATACCATAATTTTGGTCAATTTGGGCACTTTTAATTTCAGGCATTTTGTCCGGATTTGAATCCCCCGCGGCATGTTTCAACCGTGCCAACCTGAATTCCCCCCTAGTAGACGCCTAATTCTTTCAGCACCTCATACACCCCAAGGTTCTCGAATTTAATCCGTAAAAATTCTGAGATGGTCGGCTGAAACGCCTTCAGGTTAAGATACATTTTTGCTTCACTGGGAGTTCGACCCCCCTTTTTCAGGTTACAGGCCTTACAGGCGGCCACACAATTTTCAAAATTCGTCTGACCGCCCCTTGATTTGGGTATGATATGATCGATGGACAGCCTTTCTTTGCGGGTGCCGCAATAGGCACACTGAAATCGATCTCTCACCAGAACGTTGCGTTTGGTAAATGAAACCCTTGACCGGTAAATCGTACGAATCAGCTTGATCAGTCGCATCACGGCGGGAATCTTGAATTCCTGTCCGCTGGAATTGCGAATGGTCTGCGGGGTATCCCGGATGACTTCCACCTTGCCTTTTGCAAGCAGGCAAAAGGCCCGCTTCCAGTTCACCATATTCAGAAAGGAATAATCGGCATTCAGCAACACACACTGCGTCATCACAATCTCCTGCTGATTTTTCAGATTCATACACCGAGCTTGCGGTCAAATGCCTCCGAACCCTGAAAATAACAGCAAACGACCCCGCCTTCGCAGACCGCTGCCAGTAGAAAAAAGGATATCCTATATGACCGATTAAATCAATACTACGATGCGGTTAAGGCCGCCGGCGATGGTCTGATAGCAGCCCCGCGGCGCGTCAACGACCACCCGCAAGGCGGGTGGCTTGAATTTTCCCGCCCTTATGGCGGGGAAAGACAAAAGCACATCCGTGCTTTAATCGTTGCGGTTGTAACCGGGTGCATCGCACCCGGTTTGAAAACAACCAATTATTCTTGCAAGAATGTTTCCTGCAAAGTAACATTCGTTTTTAAGTCGCCCGGTGAGCAAACGACCGCTCATGCGCGACCTCATCACGTGCGGCGGCAGACACCGGTTAACGGCTGAGCGTGGACAAGGAGGACCGATGAAAATCACTGCCATTGAACTTTATCATGTTTCCGTCCCTCTCAAAGAAACCTTCTGGCCGACCTGGATCCCGGGATATCCCCAGACCCACAATCGCTTTACCCTGATAAAAATACTCACCGATGACGGTATCGAGGGCTATTCGGCCGGTGCCGCCATGGGCAAAGAGCGGGCCGGTCTGGGTGATCTACTGGGGGGGTATTTGATGGGCGCCGACCCCGACCGGGGCCCTGATTATCAATCTGCTCAAGGGCAGATTTCCGGGATACGTGGATGGCGGTGTTCTCAGGTTGGGGCTATCAAATGCTGTCCCGGATTACCGGCAAGCCACCGGTGACCAGCGCCTCCTGGGTCCGGGTCGGCAGCCATTATTCCTGGTGGGATTGCACCAAAGCCAGGGAAGAGCTGGGCCTCGGCCAGCGCCCTTTGGCGGAAAGTGTTGACGATGCAATTGTCTGGTTTGAGGCCAACGGTTACCTTTAAAAGAGGGCCTGACATCCGCTGATGTTTATCAAATCCATCCGCCCCATGTTGATATTCGTCGGTCTGCTATTGATAGTTGTTGAAATAGCGTCCGGTCAGGATCGACCTTTGGATCCATCCCATCGTACGGTCCTGAGGCTGGTCATCGGAGACAGCACTTCGCAGGATATTTATTCCAAAATGGGGCCGAGCATTCCTATTCGGGATAATTTCGAGCCGTCCGCAACCCAGCTGTGTTATGTTTCCGACCGCGACGATACCCTGATTATATTTTATTCCGAATTTTCACGGTGCTCGCGGGTCAGATTGCTGTCACAAAAAAAGCGCTTTCAAAAATGGCATTTTTGCTCAGCATCGCCCCTGGTCTCGAAGGATGTCGCCACGGCAAGCGGTGTAAAATTGGGAATAAGCAAACACAGGCTGAAAGCAATATTCGGGTCCCCGCGCAGTGAGACGGATGAAACCGTGACCTACGTCTATGAGTGGCAACCGAAAATGAATTCGGCCGAAATGGAAAAGACATCAAAGATTTCCGGAGACTACGAAAATAACCGCCTTGGAACGGTCAAAGTGACTATCCAGGCCGAATTTTCAGCCACCGGCCTAATATCGTTTGACGTTTCTCAAAGTATGCAATAAATTCGGGCCAGACCCTTTACATAAATCCCAAATCCACAATCCGAAATCACGAATAATGCCCCTTTTCTTACAAAACATCATCGCCTGCATCTGGGATTTTGACAAGACCCTGATTCCCGGCTACATGCAGGAACCCCTGTTTGAAAAATACGGCGTGGATCCCAAAAAATTCTGGCGAGAAGTTCAGGCCCTGCCGGAATACTATAAAAATGACGGGATGAGCCTGATCGCCTCGGACACGGTCTACCTCAACCATATCCTGACCTACACCCATGCAGGTATTTTTAAGGGCTTGAACAACGACACGCTGAGGGCGTTGGGCGCCAAAATCTCCTTTTATCCGGGGCTGCCTGAGTTTTTTAACGAAGTCAAACATTTTGTCAGCGACAATGCCCGCTACCGGCAGCACGAAATCCGGGTGGAGCATTATATCGTCTCCACGGGTTTGCGCCAGATGATTTTAGGCAGTAAAATTGCCCCCTATATCGATGGGGTCTGGGGATGTGAATTTGTCGAGAATCCGCCGCCGCCGGGATATCTGGAAAAGAAGTCCAAACCGCCAAAGGCGCCGTCAAAGATATTAACCCAAATTGCATATGCCCTGGACAATACCACCAAAACCAGATCTGTATTTGAAATCAACAAGGGAACCAATAAGATTCCGGACATCGGCGTGGATGCCAAAATACCGGACGAAGACCGCCGGGTGCCGTTTCAGAATATGATCTACGTAGCCGACGGTCCCAGCGATATCCCGGTGTTTTCCATCATCAACCAGTTTGGCGGACGCACCTTTGCCGTCTACCGGCACGGTTCCAGGGAAGAATTTGCCCAGGTCAACAATTTTCAGAAACAGGGTCGGGTGCAGTCCTACGGTGAAGCCGACTATACCGAAGGCTCCCAGACCGCCATGTGGATCAAGAATTCGATCAGCGAAATAGCGGATTTAATTGTGGAAAATCGAGAAAAAGCCCTGGGGGATAAAATCGGTAAGCCGCCAAAACATTTGGATTGACCTGACGGTCAATCGTTGGAGGAGCGCTTCGCTCAAGGATCGTCTCATAAATGAACGGGACTTGAGGTTGGCGGCAAAATAGCAAAGAGAAGGATAAGTTTTAATGAACAAAGTCGAGAATTTAAAAAGAATTACCCTGACCTTCCAGGCCGGCACCGCACCGGACACCATGAACCTTATCCCCCGGCACCCGCAATTCGAGTTTATCTTCGCCTTGGGCCAGGAGGGTATGTCGCCGTTTGAATACGAATTGGTGGGCAAAACCGAAGGCGAGGAGGTGTTGCTGCACATCCAAAAGCAAACCTTTTACACATTTTTTGAACACCTCAACCCACCGATATGGGATTTGCTGGATGGCCGCGAGGATATCTATTTAAAAGCTAAAATTGCGGCCGTAACCGCCACCGACAATCGGGCTGTCGTCAAAGCTTTGGCGGAGCTGACCGCCCACAGCGGCGGGGGCTGTGACTGCGGCGGCGGTTGCGGTTGCGGGTGTTAAGGCCGGAATTGAGGGGAAGGATTGCCAAGATATTACCATACGCAGCTCTGGCTATGGGTAGTTTGATGGCCTTCACCGGAGCGGCCTGCGTTGTTATGTATATTCTTGAAGCCATCGTTGCCAGAATCGGTCAACCGGACCAGTCATTACTCTTCTGGTACCTCCCCATTCTGTTTATGGGCATGATCGGAATGGTTCTGGGTCTGGGCGCCGGTGCTCGGGGGGCTCAGCGATTGCGCAAAGACTGAGCGCCGTTAGACCTGAATAAAACCCACGAAAGTGAGTTAAAGAATCCTTACCGGAGGTGGCCATGCCGTGTGTTCCTTTAGCATACTTCCGCATGCCCTTGGTACTTTTGTCTATCGTGGTGGTGGTTTGCATCGCCACCGTAGCCGACCCGCCGGCCGGAAGAATCAGCTGGCTGTTGGAAGTCGGACCGGGAATTGCCGGTATCATTGTTCTGATAGTGCTCTACAAACGCTTTCCCATGTCGCAGATGGTTTATGTCTGCGTGTTCCTGCATGTTCTTATCTTGATCTACGGCGGATATTATACTTACGCCCTGACACCCTTGGGCAACTGGGCCAGGGAGGCCTTTGGATTCAGCCGCAACCACTATGACAGAGTCGGACACATCGCGCTGGGGGTGTTTCCGGCCTTTATCATCCGGGAGGTGCTGCTGCGCAAGACGCCCCTGCAAAGAGGCGGATGGCTGTATTTTATCATCATCAGCATCGTTTTGGCCGTGGCTGCTTTCTGGGAACTGCTGGAGTGGTGGGTTGCGCTCGTCGTCGCATCCGATGTCGGCACCGCTTTTCTCTGTTCCCAGGGTGACATTTGGGATGCCCAGTGGGATATGTTTCTGGCCCTTTTAGGTGCCATGGTGGTGTTGCCGATTCTGTCCCGGCGGCACGATCGATCGATGGAAAAAATGGGATGGCTAAATTAATACCGTCTCCACTGACCCGAAAAGCATTTTCTCAAGCCATCCCAATTCTATGTGACAGCGACCCGGATCTGGCCCGTATCCTGAGTATTCTTGACCCGCCCGCATTCTGGACGCGCCAACCGGGATTTGCCAGCCTGATGCGCATTATCTTGGAGCAGCAGGTGTCTCTGGCTTCGGCCAGGGCCACCTTTGAGCGTTTGCGGGCCGCAGTTTCACCCCTGACCCCGGGGCGGTTTCTCAAACTGGATGATGCCACCCTAAAGTCTTACGGGTTTAGCCGTCAAAAATCCGCATATGGCCGCAATCTGGCTAACGCCATTGTCGACGGACAGCTCAACCTGTCCGCGCTTGAGGTCAAAGACGACCAAACCGTGCGCTCGAAACTGCTCCAGGTCAAAGGCGTCGGTCCCTGGTCCGCAAACATCTATCTTCTGACGGTATTGCGCCGCCCCGATGTCTGGCCGAGGGAGGACCTCGCCCTGGCCGTAGCCGCCCAGAGACTGAAACGGCTGACAACACGCCCGACGCCCCGGGAACTCGAACACTTGAGTGAGGTCTGGAAACCCTGGCGGGCGGTCGCCGCAAGGCTTTTGTGGCATTATTATATCGAAACGGTTTCAAAGAATCGCCGTCGGGGGATCCGTTCCGGGGAAACTCCGACAGTATAAACAGAGAGGCTGATGACAACATGGCAATGCAGAAACCGCCACCGTTACCCGGGACCGCCGCGCCTGCAACGCCCACCACCTGGTGGCAAAGAAACTGGAAGTGGTTTGTCCCCGTGGGCTGTTTGGGGCTTTTGGCAATTATCACCGGTTTCGCTGTCCTGCTGGTGACCGTCGTTTTGGGGATGATAAAATCATCCGACGTCTATCAGGGCGCCCTGACGAGGGCCAGGGCCGATCAGGCCGTCGAAATGGCGCTGGGCCGCCCCATTGAAGCAGGGTGGTACGTGATGGGCAACATCAATATCAGCGGCTCTTCAGGAGAAGCCGACCTGGCGATTCCCATCTCCGGCCCTTACGATAAGGCAACCCTATATGTGGTGGCTGAAAAATCGGCTGGTCGATGGGCGTTTTTAACCCTGGCTGTTAAAATAAAATCAACCGGCGATAGAATCGATCTGCTGCACAAAAATGAAATATATGAATGACCGATTTTGCGACCAAAGTGTTGCCGGCTGAACCGGATTTATATCATGAGACTATGGTCTTTGCATCCCAAATACCTGGACACAAAAGGCCTGGTCGCGTTGTGGCGGGAAGCTCTATTGGCGCAGGCCGTGCTCCGGGGAGACACTCAGGGATACACGAATCATCCACAGCTGCAACGATTTAAAGCCACCCGGAGGCCGGTGACGACCATTGCGGCATACCTGGCAGCCATTCACCAGGAATCTGTCATACGGAACTTCAATTTCGATTTGTCTAAAATTGGGCCGGGACAAACTGCCGGGCAGTTGCCGGTTACCAGGGGGCAAATCGATTATGAACTCGGCCATTTAAAGCACAAGTTGAAATTGCGGGATACGCAGGGGTTTAAGCGGCTAAATGCGGTCAAGAATCCCGAAGCTCATCCCCTGTTTAAGATAATTCCCGGTTCAATCGAAAAATGGGAGCGCATACCAACCCAGGTTCGATAACTGCGTACCGGCCAATTTCGTATCGGTCGATTTGACGCGAAAGATCTCGCCGTTTGCGAGTTGGATGTATTGGTACCATGGTGATGCACATGACCCAGCAAATCCAGATTAAAAAGGCCGGCTTGGGCGAGGTTCCATTATTAGCCGGTTTGATTCGTGATGCCTACCGCGATGTCGCCCAACGGTTCGACCTAACGCCTGAAAACTGTCCCAAGCACCCGTCAAACTGCACGCCGACATGGATTCGGAAAGACTTCGCAAGGGGTGTGTCCTATTTCATCCTCGAACATAATGGAACACCCGCAGGCTGTGCCGCCCTTGAAAAACCAACCACCGAGCTTGGCTATCTCGAACGTCTGGCCGTGCTGCCGGACTACAGACGCAGGGGTATTGGCAGAAGGCTGGTTGACCATGTTTTTGAACAGGCGACCGATGCGGGACTAAAAAAAATCAGCATCGGCATTATTGCCGAACAAACGGATCTGCTGATGTGGTATCGGAAAATTGGGTTTCTCGAGGCGGATACCAAGGAATTTGCACATCTGCCTTTTCTGGTGACATTCATGATGTATCAGCTCCCGGGAAAAAAAAGCACCTGAAGGCTGGAGCCGGGAGCGACCGTTTCTGACGAGCGGCTGTCGTTGCAGCAGACACGTCGACCCGGTTCGATGGGGGGCGTCTTTTCAGCAGCATTGAAAAAAAATATCGGCCATGTTAATTTTATATTTTTGCATTTATCGAGAGTTTCATCATGGCACCTATCACCCATTCCGTTTCTGCCAGAGTACAGGACGGCGTCAATGCGACGATTCTGGCTGCTGTCCTGATCGCGCTTTATTTTACCACCCGAATCAATTATCTGTTGTTTCACAGCCTGGCTGAGATTTTCAGTATTGTCGTTGCCTGCTCCCTTTTTATGATTGCCTGGAATTCCCGGCAATATATCAAGAATCCCTACTTGATGTTCATCGGGATTGCCTATCTTTTTATCGGCAGTGTTGATCTGCTGCACACCCTGACATACAAGGGGATGCCGATATTTACGGATTACGATTTTTATGCCAACCAGTTGTGGATCGGCGGCCGCTACATGGAGAGCATCTCGCTGCTATTCGCCTTTGTTTTTCTGTATAAGGGTAAATCGGTCAGGCCCTACGCCATTTTTAGCGCCTATACCATCGTGACCGGACTTTTGATTGCAAGTGTATTTTACTGGAAAATTTTTCCGGAATGCTTTGTCGCCGGGGTCGGTCTGACGCCGTTTAAAAAAATAAGTGAATACATTATCTGTCTTATTTTAGCCATTAATATCGGCCTGTTGACCATCAGCCGGTATAAATTCGAGCCCAAAGTATTCAACCTCCTGCTGTTGTCCATTATTTGCACCATAATTTCGGAACTGGCTTTTACTTTTTACGTCAGTAACTATGGTTTTTCCAACCTGGTAGGGCATTACTTTAAAATATTCTCCTTCATATTGGTTTACCTGGCAATTATCAAAACCGGGATTGAAAAGCCCTACGATCTGGTTTTTCACGACCTGAAGCGTACCAATCAGAAGCTGGCTGATGAAATTAACATCCGCAAAAAAAGCGAGCAGGAGCGTGAAGCATTAATCTCAGAGCTGCAGAAGGCCGTCGATGAAATTCAAACCCTCCGAGGGATTCTGCCGCTCTGCTCTTTTTGCAAAAAAATACGAAATGACCGCGGCCAATGGGAAATGGTGGACACCTATATCCACAATCATTCCCAGGCGAGCGTCAGCCATGGTGTTTGTCCGGATTGCATGAAAAAACACTATCCTGAATTCGACATAACCGTGTGATATTTTCCGAACTCGCGGGGCACACCGCAACAGATTAAAGGCAAGCAGATTGAAGGTTCTGATCCTGCAAAACTGTGAATACGAAACCCTGGGGACCTATGAGCGCTATCTGATCGACAGCGGCATGGCCTGCGATGTGGTGCATGCCTATCGGGAATCTTTGCCGGATCCGGCCGATTACGGCATGCTTCTGGTAGGCGGCACACCCGACTCGGCCTATAACCGCGCCGAGCTTCCCTATCTATCGCAGGTGTATGCGGCCCTTTCAACTGCCGTCAAGGGAAACATTCCCTGCTTTGGCGTATGCTGTGGGGCGCAGCTGCTGGCTGAAATTATCGGCGGACGGGTCTATCGCAATCCGGAAATGGAAATAGGCGGCTATCGGGTCACCCTCACCCCCGATGGCAGCAGCGACCCCCTGCTCAAAGGGTTTCCCCCGGATTGGCCGGTTTTTCACTGGCATGGGGATACGTTTGATCTTCCCCCCCGGGCCATCCTGCTGGCTCAGGGAGAGAAGTGCCGCAATCAATTGTTTCGTTGCGGCACCATCGCGGGCGTGCAGTTTCATCTTGAAGTGACTTCCAATCAAGCACAGCAATGGACGCAAAGATATGCGCTTGAATTGCCCCGGGTGGGCAAAAGCGCTCAGCAGGTGGTTGCCGAATGCCGGGCCTTCGAGTCGGAAATGCAGCCGCTGGCCGTCCGGCTGATACAAAATTACTTGGCCCTGATCGATCATGAATTCAACCCGTCCCGATGAGACCCATGATTTACAGCGGCATTTTCGACAGCTGACAGAGCCCCATGAACCGAGTCGACAACATTAGCATTGATAGCCTCCTGGCAAGATATACCGTGCTACTGATAGATGCATACGGTGTTCTGGTCCATACATCGGGAGCACTGCCGGGGGCCGCCCGATTGATTGAAAGGCTTAATCGCACCCCAAAGCCTTATTACATCCTGACCAACGACGCCTCTAAGTTGCCGGCGACGTCCGCCGAGCTGTTCCAGCGTTTTGGCCTGGCCATACCGACAGACCGTATTATCACCTCCGGTTCATTGCTGGCAGACTATTTTGCCCGACATCGGCTGGAAGGCAGCTCCTGCGTGGTTCTTGGCCCAGAGGACAGCGCCCGGTATGTTGAATTGGCGGGGGGCAAAGTGGTTGCTGCCCCAGATCCGTTTGAGGTCCTGGTGATCGGCGATGAATCCGGCTACCCCTTCCTCGAAACTATAGACACCGTGCTTTCAGGGCTTTTCAGGATAATCGACAGCGGCGCTGACGTTCACCTGGTGCTGCCGAACCCGGATTTAATTTATCCCAAGGCCGATCAGAATTTCGGCATTGCCAGCGGCAGCATCGCCCTGATTTTAGAAGCGGCCCTGCAGCGACGCTACCCCGATCGCCCGGAATTAAAATTTGCACGGCTCGGCAAACCCCACCGCGCTATTTTCAATGAGGCGCTAAAACGCAGTGGCACCATGAACATGGTGATGATCGGCGATCAGCTGGAAACCGATATCAAAGGCGCCGTTGAATTCGGGCTCGATGCCGTCTTGGTGAATTCCGGCGTCTCGAATGCAGATCTTAATGCGGTTGATCCGTCTCTGCTGCCCACCTACTATCTGGACCGTCTGAACCTGTCGCGGGGCTGAATCTGGCCGCAGCCGGCAGAGGGTCTCCCTTCCGACTCGGTCGGAAAATGCCCACAGGATTCGTGGGCAGCTTAGTTTCCCTATTCTATCGATTTGTGATATGTAACGTCAACTTGAGCCAACCGTTGCGAAGAAGGAGATGGAACTTGTCCACGACCGAAAATTCCCCGGCAGACAAACCCGAAGAAGCGCGCCATATTCCCGGCATTTATAATTATTGCGACCGATGGTGCGAGCGCTGCCCGTTCACTTCGCGCTGTCTGAATTTTGAGATGAGCGAAGAAAAATTCGGCGACCTGAAAGACACCGATATTACCAATGAGGTTTTCTGGCAAAGACTCAGCGAAACCTTCCAGGAAACCCTGGGCATGCTAAAGCAGATGGCCGCGGAAAAGGGAATCGATCTGGACGCGATTGACATCGATGGGGCGGATGATTTTGACAGACATTTTGAAGATCCGTCCATTGTTCATTTGGTTGCCCATATGGCCTTCGCCTACATTGGAGTGGTGGATGAATGGTTCGATTCAAATGTTTATATTTTTGATGATGACCACCCTGACATAACGGCCGCAGCAGCGGCTACAGAGCGATCATCGCTGGATGAAGAAACGATAACCCTGATCGATTCGGTTGAAGTCATACGGTGGTATCAGCACCAGATGTATGTCAAACTCAGACGCGCCCTTCACAGTGCCCATGATGAAGCCCGGGACGAAGAATTGGACGAATACCCCAGGGATTCCGACGGCTCCGCCAAGGTCGCCTTGATCGGTATGGATCGGTCCATCAGCGCCTGGGGTAACATCATCGCGTATTTTCCCGACGCAGAAGAAAGCATTTTAGGTATCATTGCCCATCTTGAACGTCTGCGCCGACGGTGCGAAACCGAATTCCCAAGTGCCCGATCCTTTGTCAGACCCGGTTTCGATGAATAAATTTTCAACTCCGATATGCAATCGACGAAAGTGTTGTCAGCGTGGTAAAAAAGCCCAGTCGGATCCTACCGGTTATCATCTTTTCTCAGTTTGCGGGGACATCTCTCTGGTTTGCCAGCAACGCTATTCTGGGTGACCTTCAAGGGCAATGGGGGCTTGGCACGGCCTCATTGAGCCACATGACTTCCGCGGTTCAGTTCGGTTTTATCGTCGGCACGCTGCTCTTTGCCTTTTTTACCGTAGCAGACCGCTACTCTCCCCGCAAAGTTTACTTTGCATGTTCATGGCTGGGGGCGCTCGCCAATCTGGGCCTTTACCTGTTGGCTGATGGTTTGGCGTCCCTGCTCATATTTCGCTTCATGACGGGTTTTTTTCTGGCCGGGATTTACCCGGTCGGAATGAAAATTGCCGCCGGCTGGTATCGACAGGGCCTTGGGCTGGCACTTGGCTGGCTCGTGGGGGCGCTGGTCGTGGGCACGGCCTTTCCCCATTTGATAAAATGCCTGAATCGGAGCCTCCCCTGGGAAATCGTCATCATTTCGGTTTCCATCATATCCGCCGCCGGGGGTTGCCTGATAAGGCTGTTGGTCCCCGATGGCCCCTACCTGGTCAAGGGCACCCGGTTCAACCCCAGGGCCTTGGCCGTTATTTTTCGCTCCAGGGATCTCAGATCCGCTTCTTTCGGCTATTTTGGCCACATGTGGGAGCTGTATACGGTATGGGCGTTTATACCATTATTGTTGGGCCACTATGTCCTGGCGAGCCGGCAGGCGCTGAACGTCTCCTGGTGGTCTTTCGTTGCTATTGCGGCCGGTGGCCTGGGGTGTGTCGCCGGGGGCCTCGTATCAAAAAGATTCGGAAGTGCCGCCGTTGCTTTTTTCCAATTGCTGTCATCGGGAATATGCTGCCTGCTGACACCGCTGATGTTTCATGCACCACCTGGCGTGTTTCTGAGCTTTCTGATATTTTGGGGCATCGTCGTCGTCGGGGATTCACCGCAGTTTTCCGCTTTGACCGCTAAAACCGCCCCGCCGGAGTTGATCGGCTCGGCATTGACCATCGTCACCAGCATTGGATTTTCCATCACAATCATCAGTATTCAATTTACCAATTATTTGGTAGGATGGTTGAGCATCCAAACTGTCTTCTTTTTCCTGGTCAGCGGCCCGGTTGTCGGATTGACCTTCTTGTGGCCCCTGTTCAAGGATCTTCAAAAACGGCACGTGTAAATGAATGCAGTGATCAACGGCCTCAGCATACGCTTTTTTAAGGCCCGGGATGCTGAAAGCTGCTTTAAAATCCGCAGCGCAGCGTTTACCCGAGAATTTTACCGGGAATTGGGGGCCCGCGCCACCTCAGCCGGTGTCAACGCATTTATGCCGGAAGATTATGTTCGGATGGCAAAAAAATCGCCTTTTTTTGTTGCTGAAGATTCAGGCGGCGTTATCGGCTTTATCACCATTGAACGCCGGAACAAACAGGTGGCTGAAATTGCGTTGATATATGTCGATCGGAAGCAACTTGGAAAACAAATCGGCCAAACCTTGATCAAGCATATAGAACAGTGGGTGATCGCCAACTGGCCTGAGGTCACCAGCCTTATCGTGGATACGGTTATACCGCAATATAACAGCGGATTTTATAAAAAAGTCGGCTTTGTACCGGCCGGTCATGCTGTCTGCGACTTTCCGGACTTGCAGCTGCCCGCCCTGAGGCTTGAAAAAAAACTAAAGCCTTGATTGGGTCAATCTGCTCCCTCGGCTTTTTTCAATCTACCACAGGGGATGCTTTAATTTAACCTCATCATAGCGAAACGGGAGACAGGAGATGCGCACAAAGTGGATGTTAACCGGTCTTTTGATTCTCATTAAATTGTGCCTCTGGGGGTGTGCCGTCGGAACCGTCGACACCATCGAAACCGGTGATAGTAAAACACGCCAACGCCGGATCCTGATTGCAACGCAAAAAAGTGATTTTAAACAGGCCGTGATCCAGGCAGTAAGAGATACCCTTGACAACAATTCAAGTTACCTGAAAGTCATAGATGTAAAAAAGCTGCCCCACGAAACCATCAATGACTATCATGCCGTCATTATTCTGAATCAATGCATGGCCGGCCGGCCGGACCCCCGGGTGGAAAGCTTTATTGATGATGCGCCGCAAAAAGAAAAGATCATCGTTTTGACAACGGGCCGATTGGACAGCTGGAAACCCGAATCGTCCCGGGTGGATGCCATCACATCGGCCTCGGTCATGAGCCGGGCCACCATCATCGGTCAAACACTTGCAGGGAAAGCCCTGGAGATTATCAGGGCTCCATAGATTTTGTTGCAAATGGAAAAGGATAGACCAG
>JAFDCJ010000133.1 GCA_019312835.1 Deltaproteobacteria bacterium | reverse complement strand
CCGACCTTAAAAATGACCATCAACGGCTGTTGGACCAACAGACCGCTCCGGTAAAAGAAAACTGAATCGAGGGCCTTACGATCCGGTAGTGCTGGAACCCAAATCCAGGATAAGGCCGATATCATGCCCCGGCGCCAGGGTTGCGCCGGGATTTTTTTTAAAGCCGAATTTTCGATAAAGCCCCACCGCCTGTACAAACCTGGTGGTTGTTTCCAATTGCATCCGGTCATACCCGGACTGTGCGGCTGTTTTTAGCGCCAGACTCAACAGGTATTGCCCCAATCCTTTACCGCGTTCACCGGCCGTCAAATACAGCCGCTTCAGTTCCGCGCCGTTATTGCCCGAGGGAAGCAGGGCAAAAAACCCGATGATGCGCTGTTCCCTGATCAAGACTATAAAGTCGCCGCCTGAGTTGAGGTATTCTTCTTCAAGATTTTCGATGTCAGCAAAAGAATAGCCGGCCGGCAGGTCTATCTCATATTCCTCGAAAGTCTTCTTAAGAATTTTCTTGATTGCCCCCGAGTCTTCTGCGGTTGCTTTGCGACAGATGATATTTTGCATTTGAAAACAAAGTCGGTTTTTTAATTTTTTTTAGCGATATTATTTAAAATGGAATCTCAGGCGATGTGCAAGGCCCCCTGGTATGATAGCATTTTGATGACGCCGGCCATGGCGTTCGTCCTTGGATCTGTTAAATGATTATCAGGAGAAACATAAGAATCGGTGAGGGGGAAATCAAGCAACAGCGGTTTTAGGCGGATGTCTCAACTGCCGGCAGCTGCCCGGGGGCATTCCTGTCGGTCCCGGCAATGGTGAGGGAAAAGGTCTGCTAATAAGGCGGTCAATTCATGACGAAGCGTGGCAAACGAGTAATGCCGGCCGGCGAGCCGGTAATTTTTGGCAGCCATTTTAGCGCGGCGCTTTTTATCGTGAAGGAGGTGTTTGATATCCGCCACCACCCCGGCGGTCAGGCGGCCGTCCATCTTCACCACGTCAAACCCCTTGGGCTCGATATCCTTGGCAAAGATTTTATAGCGATTGACCAGCAGCGGCTTGTTGAAGTATATGGCTTCGAGGAAGGCATTGCCGAAGCCCTCATACAGGCTGGGATAGGTGACGAAATCGGCCGCCTGGTAGACTTCCCACAGGGAAAAACGGTCATTGGATTGCGGCCGGGGGGCATAGGGGTCTGTCACCATATGGTCGATAAACCGAAGATTGACCCCGGATTCCCGCGCCAACCGTTTAATCTTTGAGGCATATTCGAACCCTTCGTCACCGGCTTCATGGGACACCACCACCTTGTAGCGGGGGTGATCGAGCTCTTTGACCAGCTGGATGGTCGCTTCGATCCCCTTTCTCTGAACGATCCGGGTGGGCTGCAAAAACATCATGTCGTCGGGCTTTAACCCGATCGAATGCCGCAACGCCCGGATCCGTTCTGTGTCAGCCGGGGGCCGATTTTCAAAATCCAGGACATTGGGAATCACCGTTGCCCTGATGCCTCTTAAACGGGCCAGATTGGCGCGGGCCCGGGAATTGATGACGACGTGCGCGATATTCGGCAGACGGGGGGGAAAGGCGCGGTGGATATAGGTTCTGCTGCCGTTTAACGGCAGGTAGCGCTTTCTTTCCCAGTAAAAGTCATGGTGGTGGGCAATGGTGGGAATGCCGGTTTCAGCGATGACATCGGTCAGGGCAAGCCCCAGCGGAATGTGCATGGGGATTGCCAGGGCGTTTTCCACCACCAGACAATCCAGGCGGTACATATCGATGAACAATTTCAACCGCGCGGCGATGGTCGATTTATAATGGCAGATAATTCGGGCCAGTCGCAGGGATTTTTTGTGGGAGGCGAACAACTGGCTGTTGATCCACTGGTTGTGCTCATCTTTGAAATCGGCCTCGGCGGCCCGCAAACTGACCGGTTCGCTCCTGGCAAGCTCTCCCGCAAACCAGTAGCAAGCGTGCCCCTGACCCTCCAAGACCCCGGCCCATTTCGAGGCTTCAAGGGAAACGCCGTCGATGCCGGCGAAACGGGTAGACACAAAGCCTATATTGAGTCTCATTGGATTCACCATCGGAATACGGTTCAGGGCTATTGCAACTCTTTGAAATTACCGCTATATTTAATCAATACGTCCTGCAAGAAGTGTGCACAACGGGACGATTTTCATTATTTGAATTGTATTCAGACGGTTATGTGGAAATGTAGTCCGGATGGTATCTTTAAAATGAGAAAAATATTTCCCAAAAGCAGCCATCTTGTGCGCTGAATGTGAAAAAAATTACCTAAAATGCGAAGCTATCAGCTCAATCATCTTGAAATCGCGATCAATCGGCAGGGCGCCGCGCGCTTCGCCAAGGTGAGCTATCCGATCCGCTACGGCCGCTATGACGAGATCAAAACCCCGGACCACCTCTTTCAGTTCCACTTAAACGGCCGGATCCGTTATATCAGCGGCCGTAACGGCAACTGGCCCCATCCGGCCGAGTGGTTGAAGCGAACCGACGGCAATGACTGGGTGTATTATTCAACGGGCGGCTACCGGGGCGTGGTGGCGGTGCTGGGTGAATACTACCGCCCGTGCCTTGCCTACCCCAGCAACGCGATCTGGGAGTACAATCCTTTTGCAGATGACCGGGTCGGGCAGGCCTTAGAGGCCCTGGCGGCCCTGCAGGCCCATCTTGAATCACTGTCAAAAAACGGCCTGCCGGACAGCTTGAAGCCGGTCTGCGAACGCATCGTCCGCCACGACATGGCGGCCCTGCAGTCCGCGTCCGATCAACTTCACGCCATTATCGGCGGGGGGGTATCGGTGCTGCCGCCGGATACGCGGCATGTCGATTATGATGTGATCCCGGTCATGATTGCCGACGGCTGCCTGTACCAGTGCAATTTTTGCAGCGTCAAAACCCGCCGGGCTTTCCGCGTCCGGTCCCGACAGGATATCCGGCGGCAGATTCGCCACCTGAAGGCTTTCTACGGCGACGGCCTTCGCAATTACAATGCAGTGTTTTTAGGAAATCATGACGCCCTGGCGGCGGGAAAAGAGCGCATCTGCCTGGCGGCCGCCGAAGCCTACGCCGCATTTGGATTTGAAACCTCTTTTATGAAAGACCCGAAGCTGTTTTTATTCGGCAGCGCCGACTCTTTGCTTAACGCCGATAAAACCCTGTTTGACTCGCTCAACCGCCTGCCCCTGAATACCTTTATCAATATCGGGCTGGAGT
>JAFDCJ010000132.1 GCA_019312835.1 Deltaproteobacteria bacterium | reverse complement strand
TTTATAAGGTATCGCCTTCATGGTGGCAAGCCTGTTTAATGGCCTTGACCTGAAGCGGATCGATCTTGATTGTAATGTTTTTGAGTTTTCGTTTACGCTTTCCTTGCCTTCGCGCTAATGCGCTTCCGTTGCCTCGTCTGCCTGGGGAAATACGATCCCGACCAGTATTCGAAGCGCGGTGACCCCGCAACCTAAACAGACCAGAAAAATGGCGGGGGCCAGGGGATACCCCAGACCGGAACTCGATAGCTCGTTGTATACAAGGGCATCATGGGCAGCCTGCCAGTTGGCAACGGTGATCATTAAAAAATAGACCAAGACGGCTATTTGGATGCATCTGCCGGTCAGCAGCTTTACCCGCTTGGGCAGATACTTTTCAAATAGCGTCATCCTGACATGCCCTCCCTTGGCGTAAACATAACCGATGGACAGAAAGACCAGGGCCACCATTAGATACTCTTCCGTAATGCCGTAAAGCCCGTATAGGGATTTACCGGCTGTTTTTCTCAACACAACGTCGACATTGGTCGACAGCATAATTGCGAGAACGGAGAAGATTGCGCCGGCCAGGCAAATCTTCTCCAATCTGTCGATTAGTTTCAGGCTTAACTGTTTCATATTTTTCAGCCCTCGTGTTTTTTGCTCATCCGGAAGTGACATTGCCGCTTCGGTTTCGTCAACATCCCGTTTTGGCGAACTTTACTGGCTGACCACCTTTTCGGTAATCTTGCGGAAGTGCTCGTAAACGGCTCGAGCGGGCTTTCCTTTTTTGCCATATTCCGCGATCCATTCCTCTTCGATACCCTTCAGCGGGGCTAACCATTCCGGTTTCTTGTCTTCCGGAATGTTAAAAAATTGCATGCCCTGGTCTTCAAAAGTCCTGACAAGCGAGGCATTCATGGTGTCCCACAGCTCTGCAGCGAACACGGTTGTGCTTTCGCCGGCTCTGAAGAGCGTCTGTTTTACGTCCTCGGGCAATTTCCGCAACGCTTTGTCATTGATGACATAGGTGGAAATATAGCCGCCCATCCTCAGGCCGGCAACGTGGTGTTTTTCAACTTCAAAAAGCCGATATCCCTTGACGCTGGGCAAAGTTTGAACGGCACCGTCGATGATATTGCGCTGGATGGCCTCATAAGCTTCGTTGAAGGACATGGCCACCGGCACGATGCCGTACCGTTTGGCGATGTTATCAAAAATGCCGCCGGGCGTTTTCATCCGCAGACCCGAAAGGTCCGCGATTCGGACCACTTGTTTGGTGCCGGTCCCCACTTCGTACTGACTCGTGGCGGACACGAAAACCGGGCGAACGCGATTGTCCGCCCATTCCTTCTGAATTTCTTTAGATTGTTTGACCAATTCAAGATATATGGCGCTTCCCTGTTTCGCCGAATCCCAAAACGGCAGTGCAACTACCGTATTCAGACCAAGCTGTCCGGGAAAGAATGTCGGGCCGACGTAGGCGATATCGGTCATGCCAAGCTGGCAAATTTTCAGAAGGTCATGGAGTTTTCCCAACTGCTGGGCAGGAAAATATTGAAAATCCAGTTTTCCGCCGGATTCTTTTTTCGCCGCCTCCATGAAGTGGTTGACCACTTCTCCCATGGGATGTTTGATGGGAAATGAGTCGGCGATTTTCAGCGTATAGACTTTGTCTGCGGCGATTGAAGCGCTGGACATCACCAGGGTGAAAACCATGCCGATTGTCATGCAAGTTAACACGCGTTGCATTTTTCTCCCCTATTTTCCGACTTTTAATTTTTAGAGCACATCGCCTGCGATTATCTTAACAACATCAGGGACGGCAGCCATGTCGCGAGCACCGGAAACGACAACAGCAACGCCAGGGTGATCAGCTCAAAAAGCAGCATGACGCCGACGCCTCTGAACACCTTTTCAAGGGGAATGCCGGTGGTTGCGCTGACAACATAAGCGTTCATGCCCACAGGGGGTGTTACCAATCCAATTTCCGCCACTTTGACGACAATGATGCCGAACCAGATCGGATGGTATCCCAGATCAATCACAACCGGATACATCAGCGGCAGGGTGATGAGCACAATCGCCAGCTGATCCAGCATCAGGCCAAGTATCATCAGAATGGCCAGAAAGAGCATCAGCACGAACCATGCCGGCAGATTCATGGCTG
Source organism: Deltaproteobacteria bacterium (assembly GCA_019312835.1). Classification (GTDB taxonomy): domain Bacteria; phylum Desulfobacterota; class Desulfobacteria; order Desulfobacterales; family JAFDCJ01; genus JAFDCJ01. Next base: position 1,152 of record JAFDCJ010000132.1, on the reverse strand, counting down.
AAATCAGCAAAATCAAACGATTGGGAGTCTGGGTCATGGTTAAAAAATATCCGAAAATCATCGCCCCGATAATGATGGCAAAAATCATGGTGGTGATTTCAAGCGTTCTGATTACTGCCGGGACCACGTCCCTGAAGGCCATCCGACCTTGAATAATCGGGATGCCAATCGCGCCCAGGGCGCCGACGCTTGCGGCCTCGGTCACCGTAGCCCAGCCCAGATAAATGGAACCGATTACCATGAGAACCAGCGCCATGAACGGCCAAATCGGTTTAAGGGAATGAAACCGCTGGGCCCAGGAGTACCGGCTTGTCACCGGCGGCATGGACATCGGGCTGAATTTCTGCCACAGGATGACACCGGAAATGTACACCAGGGCAGTCATAATACCCGGGATGACGCCCGCGATGAGCATCTGGCCGATGGAATTTTCCGTAATCACGCCGTAGATGACCAGCCCCACGCTGGGGGGAATCATAATGGCCAGCGTCCCGGCCACGGTGACCACCCCTGCGGCGACATGGGTTTTATACCCGGATTTTTTCATTTCAGGGATGGCAATGGATGCGGTGGTGGCCGCGGATGCCACACTTGAACCGGACATGGCCGCCACCCCGGCCGAGGAAAGAATGGCGGCAATGGCCATGCCGGCCGGCAGCCGCTCGAGCCAGCGCCGCGCCGCTTCGAACACATGCCCCACCAGGCCGCTGTGGGAAACGGCCTGGGCCATCAGGACAAACATCGGGATAACGGTCATGGTATAGCTTGCCGCGGTGCGGTACGGCACCGTGTACAACAAGCTGTAGACCCCGTCAAACCCGCTGGTGAAATACATTCCCACGATTCCTGAAATCCCGAGGGCAAATGCCACGGGCATTCCCACGAAGAGCAAGAGCAGCAACAATACCAATACTGCTATGATAACCATCGCATCCCCTTGTAAAAACCCATCGCTGACCTGCCCCCAGTTTTTGTACCACTTGTTAAGTTAGAAATTGGGGCGTTTTGTTCCTATCCGATGTAAACCAAAAAGGTTCAAAGGTCAAAGGTTGAATTGCCTCCGGTGCAGGCGGCCGATAACCAAGACTGCTGTGCGGTCTGACGGTATTGTACTCTTTTCGCCAGCTCTCGATGACAACCTGTGCCTCTTTG